>JBGRQB010000023.1:0-35310 GCA_041725875.1 Rhodothermaceae bacterium | reverse complement strand
GTCCTTTTCGGTTTATTAGCACTTGCTGATTTTACCGGAAGTTCTGCAATTAAAACTATTGCCGGTATAGAAGGAATAATTTGCGGTGGTACTGCATTATATCTTGCTATGGCAGAAGTAATCAATCATGTTCACGGAAAAACCGTGCTTCCAAAATAAAGTTTACTACCCGGTTTAACCGGGTAGCTCTTTTTTAATTTTCATAAACCTTGTTTTTCACAGATTCATTATAATCTTCTCTAAAAGTATCTGACATTCTTTCACCAACAATTTCAGCCAGATAATTCATATAATCCTGAATTTCTTCTTTAGACATTGCAAGAAGCTGAATTGCGTTTGCAATTTTATGTTCGGTTCCCGATCCCATATTACCATCAATTTTAGAAGATTCTCCAACAGGAATTGTGTAAGTTTCCCAGTTAGCCCAAATAATTTCGCCTGAACTTCTCTGAATTATGTCAGCAGTTACAAACAACGATACAGTTGAACCTGAAGGTGATATGTGTAAAGCACATCTTTTCAGATCTATTTTTACAATAAAATCAGGACGATCAGTTATTCTGTCTACAGTATGAATATCCAGAAAAGTTATAAGTGCGTCTTCAAGATTTGCTGTTATGTTGAATACAAGAGTTTCAGTATCCACATAATCCTGCAGAGTTGATATTTTTCCGGCAGAAACTATATCTGAACCGACTTCAAGAAATTTTTCAAAATCAGATTTGTCTTCTTCTTTCTTTTCTTTTGTTTTTTCTTCTACATTAACTTCAATTTGTCGCGCATCATAAGAAACTTTCACATCATAAAATGCTTTTTTACCTCTTAAAACATACTTGCCGAGATTATTTGTATGTCCGCACGAAACAACCAAAATTGCGATAAAGATAAGCGTAATTTTTTTTAACATTATTCCTCCCCGGATATAGTGCAAAAATTTATTTTTTCTGATTTTAATTGTTATGGAAAATTCAGACGAAATGAAAGTGCGAATTGTTCAAAGGTTATTAAGTTATTTTACCGGCTGTAAGTTTCTTCATCAGAACAATAAGTTCTTCAATTGTTTTTGCGGTTTCTGATAATTGCGATTTATAGTAAACTTCAAAGCAGGTTTCACTTTTTACATCAATAAGAAAATCTGGTTTAACCGACTCATCTTCAACTGCAATAAATCCGTTTCTTTCCAAAGCTCTTTTTGCCCATTTGGTATAAATTCCGTTTCCGGCAAATTTTATCTCTTCTTTCTTCTCTTTTAAAGTTTTGAAAGCTCCGTTGTCATTATCAAAAATAATTCCGTCACGTTCGAAAAAGTTTTTAAAATGGTTGTTCAAAATCAGATCTTCAGGCACGCCGGTTTTGATCTGCTTGTTTTTACCCATCAGCCAAATTCTGTCAGCAAACTGCAAAGCAAGTTCAAGATCGTGTGTGGAAAGAAGGATAGCTTTATCTGTATCAGCAGCAAGATGATGGAGCAGACGCATAATTTCTATTCTGCTGGGCAGATCGAGAAATGCAGTTGGTTCATCTAAAATAATTACCGATGTCTGCTGTGCAAGAGCTTTTGCAATCATTGCTTTTTGTCTTTCACCGTCACTCAACTTGGTGAGCATTCGGTTTTTCATTCTTGATATGCCTACAGATTCAATTGCCTGATTCACAATTTGTTTATCATCAGCTGAAAGACTTCCAAAAAATCCGGTGTAAGGATATCTGCCCATTGATACAAGCTCTGAGACAGTCATATTTTCAATATTGGTTCTTTCGGTAAGAACCACACTAACTTTCTGCGATAATTCTTTTTCAGAAAGGAGTTCGAGCTTTTTATCTTCAACAAATATGGTTCCCGCCAAAGATTTTTGAAATCCGGCAAAGGTTCTTATTAAAGTTGATTTTCCTGCTCCGTTCGGACCAAGTAAACAGGTAAACTCACCTGATTTGAGTTCAAGCGCAATATCTTCGTGAAGAAAAGTTCTGCTTTTCCCTTTTTCTTCATAACCAATTCCAAGTTTATCTGTTTTAATTTTAATATTCATAAAAACCTAATTAAACGAATTTAAGCTTCTGCGTTTAAGAATTATAGAAATAACTACAGGAGCACCAAACATTGAAGTAACTGCGTTTATTGGCAATGCTCCGTCTACTCCGGGCAGACGAGCAATTAAATTGCAGGCAAGCGCTAGAAAAACTCCCGTGAAAATAACTGCAACCGTAAGCACTTTATGATCTGAAGATGCAAATAATAAACGTGCAATGTGAGGTACTGCCAGACCAAGAAAAGCTATTGGTCCGCAAAACGCAGTAATAACGGCAGTCAGTCCTCCGGCGCATAAAATGATTAACAATCTGGCTCTTTTTATGTTAAGTCCCAAATTACGAGCATAATTTTCACCTAAAAGCAAAGTGTTAAGTGGTTTTACAAGAATAAGAGAGAACAGCAATCCCGCCATAACCACAGGTAAAAAATAAGTCATTTGATTCCAGGTAACGGAAGAAAAATCTCCTAGTCCCCAAACAACATAGGAATGAACATTTTCGTGCATTCCATACAACTTTAAAACGCCAACCAAAGCGGAACTGGTGTATCCGACCATTATTCCTATAATAAGAAGCATTGCATTATTTTTTACTTGTCTGGCCAGAAACAGGACAAACATCAAAATAACTACAGAACCGAGAAAAGCAGCGGTGATTGTTGCAAGATTACCAAATGTGTTGTCGATACCGGCGAGAGTTATGCCACCGATTGTTCCGGTGAACATCATTACTATAGCAACTCCCAAACTTGCACCTGAACTTATTCCTAAGATGGACGGGCCGGCAAGAGGATTTCTGAAAAGTGTCTGCATCTGCAGACCCCCGACTGCAAGTCCGGCACCAGCCATACAAGCTGTAATTGCCTGCGGCAGACGAGTTGTAAGGACAATCTTTTCCCAGGAAATTTTTTCAGAAGCATTTCCCAGCAAAATATTTACAACTTCTGCAAATGGAATTTTCACTGAGCCGAGAGCAATATTTGCGATAAACAATAAAACTATTGCAACAACCAGTAAAACAGTGATTGTAAAAAATCTTAATTTAACTCTTTCGCTCATTTAGCGGCTTTCCTGTTTCATTAAATCAAAATAAACAGGCTGATACTCCGGCAACAACTCCGGATGAAACACTTTTATAAAATCTGACAAAATTATATCAGGTTCAAGCAATCCTGTTTCATAATATGGTTTAACGTGCGTATTGCAGAGAATAATTTTTCTGTTTTGAAAAGCGGCAAACTCTTTATAAGCTTCATATTCCCCAAGGAGATTTCTGTAACTATAATTACCGCCGTTATTTGCAGTAATACTCCAAAAATCTGCATTATGTGCTTTATCGAAAACGGTTTCATAATCAAGCGCAAGAGAGCCGGTTTCCTGATTTTTTTTCCAAAGATAATCTGCTCCGGCATCTTTGAAGAAATTAGCCATATAGCTGTTTCCTCCGGGAATAAACCACACCTGTCCAAAACGTTTATTGGAAAATATTGTCGGTTTATTTTTCAGATTTTTTGTCTTTGCTTTCAAACTATTATAATTATCAGCTATTTTATCAAAAATCTCTTCGGCTTCCTTTTCTTTGTTAAAAAAGTAAGCCATAAATTTTATCCATTCGCTTCTGGCAAGAGGTGAATTTTCCATATAGCTGGCACTTACAGCCAGAGGAATTCCAAGTTCCTGAATTTTGCCATACTTATTATCTTTGAATGGAGAAACAAAAACAATATCAGGTTCAACTGAAATTAGTTTTTCAATATTAACGCTGGTTGAAGGACCGATATTTATTACCTTTCCCGCCTCAACTCTTTTTTTCATTTCAGAAGTTTTAATATACTGAGGTTCGCAAACTCCTTTTATTGCATCTAAAACTCCTAGTTTAAGTGCATAACCAATATGAGTTGTAAAAACACAAGCCATACTTTTAACAGGAACTTCAATAACTTCCCCTTTTTCACCGGAAGGTTTTACGCTTCCTTTATTAACAAGAATATATCGGGCGGCAAGTTTTGTCGTATCCCAGGAATTTTTCACTTCAAGCACTTTGTAGTTGTCAAAATACTTTATCTGAAAACCTTTTGCATACTTTGGAAATGTTTTAGCAAATTCGGTTTTTGTATTATTAAGCGAAGTTTTTTCAGAGTTGTTGTTTGAAGATTTGCTGCAGGAAATAATAAATGCAGCAAACAGCAGAATAAATAATATTTTTGTTTTCATATTTCTCACTTTTATTCCCGAAAGTTTTTAATCTCTGGCAGGTTTTCTGGCTTTCGCTAAACAAAGTATCCTTCCCGTCTTTAACAACAGTGGTATTTACTCTGCATTTACACGATTACAGCTGCGGGTACAGCTCCGGATTTCAATTAAGTCACCGGATTCCCTTTTAACCGAAAATCGGCACCAAAGTACAGCACAAAAATAAATATAAATCTAATCAGAGCAAAATGTTAAAAACAGCCATTTTATACTCCGAATCACAAATTATACGATTTTAATAACTTTATTCAAAATTCGTAAGTTTTATCTTGATTTTGTAAACCATTTCATTTTTATTGTGATTTGAATATACAACTAAACAAAATCTGAGTTTTATGAATTTTGATCACTTACCCAAAAAGCAACAGTCAATTACCAAAGCTGCTGAAGAATTGTTCTGGCAGTTTGGATTTAAGAAAATAACAATTGAAGATATTTGTAAAAAAGCAGAATCAAGTAAAATGACATTTTACAAATATTTCAAAAACAAAAACGTTCTAATAAAATTTCTTCTGGATAGCTGGTACACAGACGGGATCAACAAGTTTAAAGAAGTTGAAGAAATGGATATAAGCTTTCCTGAAAAACTGCAGGCTTTATTAAAACTGAAGGGAGAATTTACTACAAAAGTTTCAAAGGAATTTGCACAAGATTATTTTGATTCAAATCCTGAAATAAAAGAATGCATAGACCAGGCAAATAAAAATGGTATTCAAACATTTATGGAGTTTATCAAATGCGCGCAGGAAAAAGGTGAGGTTCGTAAAAATATGAAACCTGAATTTTTTCTTGCAATGTTGAAAAAAATACAGGAACTGGCAAAGGATGACGAACTGATTTCGTTATATCCCAATTACAAAGATTTTGTTTTGGAGTGTAACAATTTTGCTTTTTACGGACTTCTGCCCAACGAAAAAAATTGATATGAACAACTATGTAAAAATATTATTTCTGTTTTCTATTTTGTTAGTTGAAACAGCGCTTGCTCAAAATTTTGAGTTTGAGGGACAAATATCTCTTTGGGGAACAATTTATAACCAAAGTAATGATTATCAGCTAAATGGCGGAACGCGATTTATTCCGGGAATCAGATTTACAAAAGATTTTGAAAGTGGTGATTTTATCGATCTGCACATTTCTGCCAATACGTTTTTATATAAAACCGAAACTGATTTTTTCTCTGAAGCAGATTTGTACAGATTTAAAGTCCGCTACGCAACCGAACAATCTGAGTTGCGACTCGGTTTACAGAAAATCAATTTTGGTCCGGCAAAAATACTTCGTTCATTACAATGGTTCGATACTGTTGACCCGACTGATCCGATAAAAATTACCGAAGGTGTTTACGGATTAAGATATAAATATAATTTCTTAAACAATTCCGAAATCTGGCTATGGGTTTTGTATGGGAATGATAAACTTAAAGGAAAAGAGTTTCTGGTTTCCGATAAAAAAGAACCTGAATTTGGCGGAAGAATTTCTCTTCCTCTTTTTGACGGAGAACTTGCCGGCACTTTTCATTCCAGAACAGTTTCATTTCACAACACAAAATTAAATGAGAAAAGATTTGCTCTTGACGGACGCTGGGAAGTTGAAGCAGGAATATGGTTCGAATCCGTATTTACAAAACTCGAAGATAATCTTCTTTTCCCCTCCTGGCAAAATAATTTTACAATAGGAAGTGATTACACTTTTAATATTGGCAACGGATTAGTTGTAACCGGAGAGCATTATGTTTTTAGTATGACCGATAAATTTTTCGGCAGAGGAAAAACTTCCAGAACAACAGCCTTATCAGCAGCATATCCTCTTGGCCTGGTTGATAACTTTTCACTCTTTGTTTTTTACCAGTGGGAATCTGATAAACTTTACCAGACTTTTCAATGGAATCGTGTTTACGATTCTTTCATATTAAATTTTAATTTCTACAACTATCCTGAAACTGCTTTACTGGCAGAGCAAAACTCAGAAAACAACACGCGTGCAGGATATGGATTTCAGTTTATGATAATTTATAATTTCTAGATAAAGGCAAATAATGAAAGACAATAAAATTATTAAGATGCAAAATCTGGTAAAAGATTTTCCGGTCGGGAAAGGAAATTTCCGGGCATTGGAAAATATAAATCTTGAAATAACACAAGGAGAGTTTACCGGACTTGTAGGTCCCAGCGGTTCGGGCAAAACAACTTTGCTTAATATTATAGGGGCGTTGGACGAGCCGAGTAAAGGTTCTGCAAATGTTCTTGGAACTCAAATTGCAACTATCTCTCATAAAGAAGCTGCTGAATTGCGCAATAATAATCTTGGATTTATTTTTCAGTCTTATAATCTTCTTCCTGTTTATACTGTTTACGAAAATGTTGAATTCCCCTTGCTCCTTCAGAAAAAAGAAACTGAAGAACGAAAAAGAATGGTGATGCAGGCACTTGAATGGGTAGGGTTAACTGATAAGGAAAAAGTAAAACCTTCAACCCTCTCAGGCGGCGAAGCACAAAGAGTTGCAATTGCACGGGCAATGGTAAAACAACCAAGTGTTGTTTTAGCTGATGAACCAACTGCAAATCTGGATGCAAAAAATTCTCATTCAATTTTACAAACAATGCTCACTCTTAACAGAGAACTAAAAACAACTTTTGTATTTGCCACTCACGATGAAAAAGTTATAAAATATTTGCGCAGAAAAGTTTTACTTGAAGATGGCAAAATTGTTGGTGACCTGAAACTTGCCCAGGAGGAAAAATAGATGTTGGCATTAAAACTGGCATTCAGAAATATTATTAATGCCGGTCTGAGAACCTGGCTGAATGTTTTTGTATTGTCATTTGCATTTGTGCTTATTGTCTGGACTCAGGGATTAAACGACGGAATGTTCAGTCAGATAATCGACTCAAAACAAGATACGGAAATAGGCAGCGGACAAATCTGGCACAAAGATTACGACCCTTATGATCCTTTTACAATTGAAGATGCCCATGCAGAAATTCCAGATAAAATTTCACTTCTGATAAAAAATAATCTGGCAACTCCTATGCTTTTATCGCCCGGTGCTGTTTTCCCAAACGGCAGAATGTTTTCTGCTTTGATAAAAGGAATTGATCCGGAACAGAAAATTTTAAACTTCCCTTCACAAGTTTTGAAAATCAAAGAAAATGATTTTATTCCTGCTCTGATTGGAAAAAGAATGTCGGAAGCAACCGGACTAAAAAAAGATGATTATGTTACAATCAGGTGGCGTGATATTAACGGAACTTTTGATGCAGCAGATGTAAAAATAGTTGATGTTTTCAGCACTTCGGTTCCAACAGTTGATGCCGGACAAATCTGGCTCCCTTTACAAAAGTTTCAAGAAATGATGGAAGCAGAAAATCAGGCAACTCTCTTTACTCTTTCAAAGGAAATAAAATCACCGCTCCCTGTCTCAGACAATTGGGTTTTACGAGATTTTGATTTTTTAATGAAAGATTTAATGGCTGCAAAAGATCAGAAAATTGTTTCAACTTATCTGCTGTTTGCAGTTTTACTCGGAATGGCTTTAATAGCAATTTTTGATACTCAGGTTCTTGCTATCTTCAGAAGAAGAAAAGAAATGGGAACAATGATTGCGTTGGGAATGACACGCACAGATGTAATAAAACTGTTTACAATAGAAGGTTCACTTCATGGAATTTTAGCTTTACTAGCAGGGGCAGTTTACGGAATTCCTTTGCTTGCGTTTACTGCCGCCAACGGAATTTCACTCCCTGAGATGTCGCAGAATATAGGTCTGGCAATAGGTGCAAAAATCTACCCGGCTTATGGTTTACCGTTACTTGCTTCAACAAGTTTTATCTTGTTCATTACAGTTGTAATAGTAAGCTTTTTGCCCACCAGAAAAATTGCACATTTAAAACCAACAGATGCAATCAGGGGGAAAATGTGATTATTAAATTTTTGCTTACCGGTTTACTTCGCGACAGAAACAGAAGTTTTTTTCCTGTTCTTATTGTTGCAGGTGGTGTTATGCTTACAACAATTATGTATTCCTGGATGAACGGAGTTGTAAATGATGTAATTGACAATGCAGCAAAGTTTGAGGCTGGACATCTTAAAGTAGTAACAAATGGTTACAATAAATTATCTTCGCAAATTCCAAATGACTTGGGACTGATTGAGGTAAATAAATTAAGAGAAAATCTTGAGAAAAAATATCCGCAGTATTATTGGTCACCCAGAATAAAATTTGGCGGACTCTTAGATATTCCGGATCAAAACGGAGAGACAAAAACACAGGCAACTGTTGCCGGTATTGCGTTTGATTTTTTCTCCAATGATATTGAAACAAAAAAACTAAATATCAGAGAAGCAATTCGTTCAGGCAGACTCCCGGAAAAACCTGGCGAAATTTTAATCTCCGATGAATTTGCAAAAAAACTAAAAATTAAAAACGGCGAAACCGCAACAATATTAACTGCCTCTGCAAATGGCGGACTTGCGTTCCCAAACTTTGTAATTGTAGGAACAATTCACTTTGGAATGATTGCACTGGATCGCGGAGCTGTTATAGCTGACATTTCCGATTTGCAATATTCTCTTGATATGCACAACGGCTGCGGTGAATTAATTGCCTACAGAAAAAACGGATTCTTTAATGCCGAAGAAACTAGAAAAATTAAAGATGAGTTTAATCAAAAATTTAATGATCCAGAAGATGAATATTCCCCTGTTATGTTATCACTCGAAGATCAGAACGGACTTGGTGAATATCTGCAATATGCAAAGTTTGCAGGTTTAATAATTGTTTCAATTTTTATGCTCGGGATGTTCATAATTTTATGGAATACCGGATTGATGTCGGGAATTCGTCGCTACGGCGAAATGGGTGTTCGTCTGGCACTTGGAGAATCGAAATCTCACATATACAAAACTCTGCTTTATGAATCTGGTTTGATTGCAATATTGGGTTCACTGACAGGCACAATTGCCGGATTATTAATTGCATATTATCTGCAGGTTTACGGAATTGATGTTTCGACTTCGGTTAAAGATACATCACTTATGATCGGTAATGTAATGAAAGCAAGAATAAATTTTACAAGCTATTATATAGGTTTTATTCCCGGCTTTGCCGCAACTCTTTTCGGAGCCGCAATATCGGGAATAGCAATATTCAGAAGACAAACAGCATCACTATTCAAGGAGCTGGAAGCATGATAAAAACCGTGATAAAATATTTTTCAGCAATAGTGTTTTTCGGAGTGGTTTATTCACAAAACATTTCACCCGAAATTGTTTTGAAAAATATTGATGACAATATGTTTATCCAAAAAGCAATTACCAAAACAACTATGATAATTCACACTCGTTCAGGTTCAAGAAGCATCAGTTCAAAATCGTGGATAAACGGAAAGAAAAAATCACTGGTGGAATATATAAAACCAGCCAGAGAAAAAGGGAAAAAAATGTTACGACTGGGAGATAAATTGTGGACGTACATTCCTGAACCAAGTGATCGAATTATAACAATAAGCGGACACCTCTTAAAACAATCGGTAATGGGTTCTGATCTTTCTTACGAAGACATTACCGAAAACAGAAGTATGCTGGAAATGTATAATGCCGAAATTATTTCCACTGACACAATAAAAACAAATTTATGTTATGTTGTTCTGCTCAGTGCCAAAGAGAAAAATGTGACGTATCATAAAAGAAAAATTTGGGTCGATATAAAAAAATGGCTTCCTGTTCGCGAGGAACGTTTTGCTAAAAGTGGTAAACTTCTTAAACGGACTGAAATAATTGAGTCAATGAAAATCGGAAACAGATGGTATCCGAAAAAAATTATTTTCAAGGATGTACTTTCCAGAGGCAAAGGAACCGAGTATATAATTGATGAAATAAAGTTTGATGTCAGCATACCGAAATACAAATTTACAAAAGCAGCTCTCCGCAGATAAATTTTAAAGGGGTAAATTTTGCCCCTTTTTCCACTTAAAACCGGTTTCCTGAAATCCTGTTTCAGATTAATGTTTAAATAACTTGCATGTTTTTCGAAAAAAGCGTACGTTTTATTCAGACATTTTATCTGATTTTTCTAACTGGAGTTATTATGACACGAAATTTATCAGTTCTAGCAATTTTTATTATGTCAATCCTGTTTGCACAGTCAGGCAAAAACCTGCACGATTTTTCTGCAAAGTCAATATCAGGTGAAGATGTATCTTTATCAAAGTATAAAGGAAATGTTGTTCTTGTCGTGAATACTGCCAGTAAATGTGGTTTAACTCCGCAATATGAAGGATTGGAAACACTTTACAAAAAATTTAAAGATAAAAACTTTGAAATACTTGGTTTCCCTTGCAATCAGTTTGCAGGTCAGGAGCCGGGAACATCTGAAGAAATTATCAAATTTTGCACAGGTGAATATGGTGTAACTTTTCAGATGTTTGACAAAGTTGATGTAAGAGATAAAAATGCTCACCCGATATTTAAGTATCTTGTGAACAATACTGAATATAAAGGTTTTGACTTAAACACTGATATGGGAAAAAGATTTCAGGGATTTCTTTCTAAAAAATTTCCTGAGATATTAAAAGGTAAAGGAATTAAATGGAACTTCACAAAGTTTCTTGTAGATAAAAATGGAAACGTTCTTAAAAGATATGAACCAACGGTAAAACCGGAAGAAATAACATCAGATATTGAGAAATTACTTTAATTTGTGAGTTTTTGAAGATTAAATACTCTGTTTATAAAAAAATTAACCCAAAAGGGTTATAGACAAAGTGAAAATCAAGTGATATTTTTGAAATTAGATGAAGCTCTCTTATGAAGCTTATTTATGGCCTAGAATGTAACTGAATTGACTCTTCACGTTACAAACAGCTCCTTTCCCAGAAGGAGCTGTTTTATTTTAAATCTAATTAAAAATATCACCATCATTTCAAAACAGATATCCTTTCGGATATCTACACAAAAATTAATTTATTAGTTCAAACCACGTTTTTTCAATAATGCATCAACAGTAGGTTTTTTGCCACGGAATTTTTTATACATTTCCATTGCATCTTCTGTTCCGCCTCTTGAGATAACAAAATCTCTGAATTTTTTAGCAGTTTCTTTATCAAACAAGTTACCTGATTCAACAAACGCCTGGTAAGCATCAGCATCAAGAACAGCAGCCCAGATATAGCTGTAGTAACCTGATGAATAACCATCTGAACTTGAGAAGATATGGTTGAAATATGTACTTCTGTAACGAGGTACTATTTCTTTAATTAAGCCATATTTTTTCATTGAAGCTTCTTCAAATTCTTTTGCGTTAACTTCTTTTGCATCTGTAATTGTGTGATAATCCATATCTAATAATGATGCTGCTAAATATTCAACGTTTGCAAATCCCTGGTTGAAGTGACCCGCTTTGTTGATTTTTTTAACTAATTCTTCAGGAATAATTTCGCCTGTTTTGTAATGTTTTGCATACTGCTTTAATACTTCCGGTTCAAAGCACCAGTTTTCCATAACCTGTGAAGGAAGTTCAACAAAATCACGAGGAACAGATGTACCTGATAAAGTTATATAAGTACAGTTTGATAATAATCCGTGAAGTGCGTGACCAAATTCGTGGAATAATGTTTCAACTTCGTCTGCACTTAAAAGAGCTGGTTTATCACCTGCTGGTCTGGAAAAGTTACAAACATTAGTAATGATAGGAGTTACATTTTTACCATTAACTTTATATTGTTTTCTGTAAGAGTTCATCCAGGCGCCGCCACGTTTTACCGGTCTTGGATGATAATCAACATAAAGGATACCAATGTGAGAACCGTTATTTTCCATTACTTCAAATGCTTTAACTTCTTCGTGGTAAACCTGAATATCTTTTCTTTCTTTGAATTTAATTCCGTATAACTGTCCGGCAAGCCAGAAAGCGCCGTCTCTTACGTTATCAATTACAAAGTATGGACGAATCATTTCTTCATCCAAAGCATATTTTTCTTTTTTCACTTTTTCAGCATAATGCCACCAGTCCCAAGGTTCAAGTCTGAATTTCCCGCCTTCTTTTCTGATGATTTTCTGCATATCTTTTACTTCTGCTTTGGCTCTTGCAATTGCAGGTTTCCAAAGTTTTAATAATAATTCATAAACGTTATCAGGTTTTTTAGCCATTCTGTTAGCTAATTTGTAATCAGCCCAGGTTTTGTATCCAAGAAGGTTGGCTTTTTTAACTCTGATTGAAGCGATTTGAGCAAGAATTTTGTTGTTATCAGTTTCACCACCGTTGTTGCCGCGGTTAGTGTAACCTTTAAACATTTTTTCTCTTAATTCTCTGTTTTTAGAATAAGTAAGGAATGGAAGAAGACTTGGTTTATTTAAAGTGAAAACAAATTTTCCTTCTTTTCCTCTTGATTTTGCAAGATCAGAAGCAGCAGCTCTTACACCTTCAGGTAAACCAGCAAGATCTTTTTCTTCAAGAACCAGTTCAAATGAGTTATTATCTTTTAATACATTTTCACCAAATTGAAGAGCAAGTAATCCTAATTCTTTATTAAGTCCTTTAAGCTTGGTTTTATCAGTTTCATTAAGTTCGGCACCGCCACTTACAAAACCGATGTAATAATCTTCAAGAAGTTTTTTCTGTTCGCCGGTTAATTTTATTTCATCATTTTTCTGATCAATATCTTTGATTCTTTTATCATAGATTTTTTTAACTCTGGTAAAAAGTTTTTCGTTCATATTAATTCCGTCGTTATGCGCTGATAACAAAGGAGATAGAACTTTTGATAATGAATCAATTACATTGTTTGAGTTGGCGCTTTTCAAGTTGTAAAAAACACTGCTTACTTTGCTGAGATCTTTTCCTGCAGCATCCATTGCTTCAATAGTGTTAGCAAATGTTGGTTCTTCCTGGTTGTTTACAATTGCATCAATTTCCGCCTGATGATTTTTTATACCTCTTTCAAAAGCCGGCATATAATGTTCGTTTTTAATTTTGTCGAAAGGAGCAGTTCCGTTTGGTGTGTTCCATTCTTCAAAAAACGGATTTTCAGATTTTTTTTCTGCACAGCTCATTAGTAAAACTCCTGCAGTTAAAATTGAAAAAATAGTTTTTTTCATGTACTTCCCCATATTATAGTAAATTAGCTAATTAACGCACAATAATAGTAAAACTCCCTCTTTTTTAAAAGTAAAATCGGGAAATATTTACTTCTTTAAGACCCTAATTACAAAGGTTTTAAAGACTCAAATCTGCTACTAAGCTAACGGCTCAGGTTCAATTTTTCCATAAAGTGTGTAACAAATTTGTACAAAAACACGTCTACTAAATCGGATACTGATAACTCATTTAATATTTCTAATAAAGACTTATTAGTTTAATACCCACTTAAAAATTACGGAGGCAAAATGAAATTTATATCCAGAGGGGTTATATTATTATTGTCGCTGACCTCTATACTATTTTCCCAAAAACCAAAAGAAGCAAAATTTTTGAGAACTCCTGCAATTTCTCAAAATCATATCGCATTTATCTATTCCAATGATTTATGGATTGCAGATCTTGATGGAAGTAACCCGGTAAGATTAACTTCTGATGAAGGTTACGAATCATCTCCAAAATTTTCTCCTGATGGAAAATATATTGCTTTTACAGCACAATATGATGGAAACTCCGATGTTTATATTATTCCCATTGAAGGAGGAATTCCTCAAAGATTAACTTACCACCCAGGTTACGATCAGGTTCAAGATTTTACTCCAGATGGTAAATCAATATTGTTTACTTCTTCAAGAGAAGTTTTTTCAGGAAGATACAGACAGTTATTCACTATTCCTCTTGAGGGCGGATACCCGACAAAACTTCCTATTCCAAATGCATTCAGAGCAAGATACTCAGATAACGGAAAACAGCTTGCATATAATCCGTTAGGCGATGCATTCAGACAATGGAAAAATTATCGCGGCGGTACGGCTTCAAGAATTTGGATTTATAACTTCAGCAATCAGGAAGTAGAAATTTTAGCTCAGCCAGAAAGCAGATGTAATGATATCGATCCGATTGTAAAAAATGAGATTATGTATTTCTTATCAGACAGAAATGGTGAGTTTAACTTATTTTCTTACAATCAGAATTCAAAAGAGATCAAACAGTTAACTTTTTTCAAAGATTTCCCAATTTTAAGCACAGGTAATTACAAAGATAATATCATCTTTGAAAGAGAAGGTACACTTCATATTTACAACATCTCAACAAATAAAGTTACCGATCTTGTAATTGAGGCAAAAACCGATTTAGAAGAAGTAAGAACAAGATATGCTTCCGGAAATCACTTTATCAGAAATGCGGGCATTTCCCCTTCCGGAAAACGTGCAGTATTTGAATACAGAGGCGAAATTGTAACTCTTCCTGCAGAAAAAGGTGATCCGAGAAATATTACTAAATCTACAGGCGCTCACGACAGAGCCCCATCCTGGTCACCCGATGGAAAAAGTATTGCTTATTTCACCGATGAATCAGGTGAGTATAAGTTAAACATTGCACCGCAAAATGGAAAAGGTAAAACAAAATCTTACGAACTTGAAGGAAGCGGATTTTATTATAATCCAAACTGGTCTCCTGATGGAAAATATATTACTTACATTGATAACGGCAGAAGTTTTTATTGTCTGAATGTTAAATCAGGTGATATAAAAAAAATCACAACTGAACCTCTTTACTTCCCAGGACCGTTTGGAAACCTTCGCGGCAACTGGTCACCAGATTCAAAATGGATTACTTATGCAAAAAATAATAAAGCTTTCTTCCACAGAGTTTATATCTACTCAGTTGAAGAAGATAAATCTTATCCTGTTTCTGATGGCTTAAGTGATGCAACTTGTCCTGTTTTTGATAAAAGCGGGAAGTATCTCTATTTCTTCGCGTCAACTGATGCGGGTCCGGTTAACAACTGGTTTGCCCAGTCAACAGCTGATATGGAAGCGAGCCAGTCAATTTACATTGTTACTTTAAGAAAAGATATTGAAAATCCTCTTTTCAAAGAGAGTGACGAAGTGAAAATTAAGTCTGAAAAGAAAAAGGACAAATCGAAAAAAGAGAAAGAAGATAAATCAATAAAAATTGATTTTGAAGATATTGAATACAGAATAGTTGCACTTCCTGTCAGACCCGGAAATTATTCATATCTTAAATCTGCAAACGAAGGTGAATTATTTTATTTTGCAACTTCTTACGGACCAAACAGCAACACATCTGTATTAAAAAAATTCAATCTTAAAAAACGTAAAGCTTCTAATTTCATTTCAGGTATAAGACTTTATGAAATCTCAGCTGACAAAAAGAAACTGTTATATTACACCAACAGTAACTGGGGAATTGTAGGAACTGCTTCAAAACCCAAACCGGGCAGCGGCAGATTAAATGTAAGATCTGTTCAGGTAAAAGTTGAACCAGCAAAAGAGTGGAAACAAATTTTTGACGAAGCCTGGAGAATGCAGAGAGATTATTTTTATGCCGAAAATTTCCACGGTGCTGACTGGGATGCAATGCACAAAAAATATAGTGTATTTCTTCCGTACCTTACTTGCAGAAGCGACTTGAACTATTTGATGCAATGGTTATGCAGTGAACTTGCTGTTGGTCACCACAGAAACAGAGGCGGCGATGTTCCCTGGCGTTCAAATTATGTTCCGGGCGGTTTGCTTGGTGCCGATTATAAAATTGAAAATGGTCTTTACCGTTTTGCAAAAGTTTACGGCGGCTTAAACTGGAATCCTCGTTTAAGATCTCCTCTTAAAGAGCCGGGCATTGATGTAAAAAAAGGTGAATATTTACTTGCTGTAAATGGTGAAAAAGTTACAGCAAATGAAAACCTTTTCAAATTCTTTGAAAACACTGCTGAAAAAATAACTGAAATTACAGTAAGTACTGATCCTGATGGAAAGAATAAAAGAACAATAAATGTGGTTCCTGTTAGAAGTGAATATTCATTGAGAAACAGAAACTGGGTTGAAGGAAATCTTAAAAAAGTTCACGAAGCCACTGACGGCAGAGTAGCTTATGTTTACGTTCCTAACACAGCTGGTGCAGGACACACATACTTCAAACGTTACTTCTTCCCTCAGGCTGATAAAGATGCAATTATTATTGATGAAAGATTTAACGGCGGCGGTTTAATTTCCGATTACTATATTGATATTTTAAGAAGACCATTTTTATGTAAATGGAATTATCGTCACGGAATTGATACAAAAACCCCAAGCGCTGCTATTACCGGTCCTAAAGCATTATTGATTGACGAAACAGCTGGTTCAGGCGGTGATATGTTCCCATGGATGTTTGATCAGTTAAAATTAGGAACAATTATCGGAAAAAGAACCTGGGGCGGATTAGTCGGTATTTTAGGCTACCCTGTCCTTATGGATGGCGGATTTATCACAGCTCCAAACGTTGCAATTTACTCAAAAGACGGCTGGGTTGTTGAAAATGAAGGTGTTCCTCCGCATATCGAAGTTGAACAACTTCCTAAAGAAGTTATGGACGGAAAAGATCCTCAGTTGGAAAAAGCAATTGAAGTTATCTTAAAACAATTAAAGGAAAATCCTCCAAAAGATATTCCTCGTCCAAAATCATATCCGTTCAGAGCTATGAAAAAATAGAATTTTATCTCCCTCCGGTTATTCCGGAGGGAATTTATTTCCCGCTAAGTAAATAAATATTTCATTATTAATCTTACTCAAAAACTTAAATCAACTGAAATTTCAATCTATTTTCAGATATTAAGTATTTTTTTCTCGACTTTATCCCGAAATTATTTTATTATTGTAATAAGACATTAAGTCTTTTTATAAATCAGCACCGGAATGAAATGAAAAGAAAGAAAGTAGTAATAATAGGCGGAGGCTTTGGCGGATTAACCGCTGCCAAGTCATTAAAAAAAGCAAATGTTGATATTACATTAATCGACAAGACAAACCATCATCTTTTTCAACCTCTTTTATATCAGGTTGCAACGGCAGCATTATCGCCCGGAGATATTTCAGCTCCAATCAGAGGAATACTTCGTAACCAGACAAATGTTGAGGTGGTTATGGGAGAAGTTTCCCGGATTAACCGCGATAAAAAAACTATAAATCTTAAACTAAATAATGATGAAATCCGTTACGATTATCTTGTTGTTGCAACGGGAGCAAGACATTCATATTTTGGAAATGATGAATGGGAAAATTACGCGCCCGGCTTAAAAACATTATCAGATGCTCTGAACCTGCGTGAAAGAATTTTACTTTCGTTTGAACGCGCAGAAAGATATTATGACACCGAGCCTGTTGAAAAATATCTTACATTTGTAGTTGTTGGTGCGGGTCCGACCGGTGTTGAAATGGCAGGTGCAATTGCTGAAATCTCTAAAAAAACAATGTTGACGGATTTCAGAAAAATCGATCCGGCAAAAACAAAAATATTACTTGTGGAAGGTGCTGACAGAGTTTTAACTCCCTATTCTCCCGAACTGAGTGAAAAAGCAAAACAATCGCTCGAATCAATGGGAGTTACAATTTTAACCGGCAAGCGGGTAACAAACATCACTGATAAAGGCGTTCAGATTGATGAAGATTTTATTGAAACTCCGAACATAATCTGGGCTGCAGGCAACAAAGCATCCGGATTGTTAAAAGAACTGGATACCGGGCTCGACAATTCAGGCAGAGTAATTGTTGAAAATGATTGTTCTTTACAAAATGACGAAAATGTATTTGTAATTGGTGATGCTGCACATTTCAGCAGAGAAAACACACCGCCTGTTCCGGCTGTCGCTCCGGCCGCGGTTCAGCAAGGAAAATATGTTGCAAAGATAATTGCCAAAGCAATAAAAAAAGAAAAGAGAAAACCTTTTGTATATGTTGATAAAGGAAATATGGCAACAATTGGCAGAAACAAAGCAATTCTGGAAGTAGGAAAAATCGGATTTTCCGGATTTATCGCCTGGCTTGCCTGGAGTTTTGTTCATATACTTTTTCTGATAGGTTTCAGAAATAAATATAAAGTAATGGTCGAATGGATCTGGTATTATTTGT
Organism: Rhodothermaceae bacterium; assembly: GCA_041725875.1. Classification (GTDB taxonomy): domain Bacteria; phylum Bacteroidota; class Ignavibacteria; order Ignavibacteriales; family Melioribacteraceae; genus JBGRQB01. The sequence goes on along the minus strand of JBGRQB010000023.1, from coordinate 16,978 downwards.
CAGTAAAACATGGAATCAGATTGATAACAAATAAAACTGATCTGTAATTTATCGGTAATGATAATTATATTGAATAAACAATTTTTGAAATTGAATTATTAAGGAGTTATTATGGAACTAAGAACCGCTATTGAAAAAAGAGCCAGTATAAGAAATTTCACATCGGAAAAAGTTGAATTGCCTGTCTTAAAGGAATTAGTTGATATGGCTCATCTTGCCCCGAGTATCAATAACTCTCAAACAACCGAGTATGTTATCATTACCAAAGAAGACTTGTTAAAAGAAATGGGACAAATTGTTCACAAAAAAGTAGAAGAAATGTTTGGCGCGTCAGATGACCCGACTAATGTTGTAAGCAAAGTTGAAAAATTCTCTACATTTTTTGAAGATGCACCGGCTTTGATTGTTGTGAAAAATAAACCTTACACAGCTATTATAGATAATCTTGCAGATTCTAATTATTCACATAATGATATAGATTCAATTCGTAATCATCCAAATATTCAATCTGTGGGAGCTGCAATACAAAATATTTTACTGGGAGCCGTTGAGAAAAATCTTGGAGCCTGCTGGCTTACTGCACCATTGCTTGCTAAAAATGAACTTGAAGAAAAATTAAAAGTTGAAAAACCCTACTCAATTGCCGCAATGATTGCCATTGGTCATCCTAAAAATGATGTTCCGCAAAGAGAGAAAAAAACAATAGATGAAATATTAACAGTTATAGAATAAAAAAAAGCTCCGGTAACCGGAGCTTTTTTTATAAATTATTTTTCACGTATGTAAGTCATTCGCATAGATAAAAAATCTTTTCCGTCAGGCATTGTCATATACATATCAAAAACCCCTTTATCTTTGCTTTCCATTTTTACAACGGTTTTATATACAATGTCTTTACCAGTCACAGGATCTACCATAGTTCCTGTTCCTTTCATCATATTTTTATCTTTATGATATTTACTGGTCGCAACTGTTATCCCGGTTCCAAAGCTGTCAATCCAGGTTGTGATAAATTCTTTTTTTGCATTATCATAAGCTTCTATGCTCATACCGTCGAAAGGCATTCCCATTGATGTTCCTGTGTACCAGGCTTTGAGATATCTTCCGCCAAGAATCATTTTATATTCAACCGTACCTTCAGATTTCATTGCTTCTGTTCCCGGCTGCATCCACATTTCAGTGTAGGTTTTCCACTTCCCTACTTTTTCAGCCATCATCTTGTGCATTTCGCCGGGCATTGCATATTCCATCCATGCTTTTTGCTCGGCTGTCATTTGTGCATCTTTATCCTGAGCTGTAACCAATGTAAATGTGAAAACAAGAAGTATAAAAAGAACTTTTACGAGACGCATATTTCCTCCGCTAATAATTTGGTTTGAAAAACATTTTACTATCGGAAGAAAGTAGTGAAATAATAAGAGTTTTTATCTTTTATTCTGCTTTTCTTTTAGTCGGGAAACCTGCAAAGCAAAAGCTTCAATTCTAGCTTCAACAATTTGCGGAAAAGGATTTCCATCTGCTTCAATTGCAAGAAACGGAAGCGTTTTATGTTTTTTCAATTCATCACTATTTTCAAGTAATTCAATTTTTTCATTTTCCTGAATGTTGCTTTCTTTGGAAAGTACAGCTTCGGTTACTCTGGCCGGCAGACAGGCAAACGGTCCAATTGAAATTAATCCGTGGATAGAATGAATAACTTCTTTAAAGAAGGAACCGGCTATAACGATGCTTTCCCCTGTAAGTGCCGGATTGATAAACTTACTTCCTGTTTCAATTATATTCTTAATGTCAATTTCTTCATATTCATAAAGTCCGCTTTTGGAAAGAATCTTTTTCACTTTCTTTTCAATTCTTTTTTGAAGTGCAGCTCTGATAAATTGTTCTGTCTTTTCTCCAAAATTCATTTCCGTGCAGATAATATTTTTCACAACATAATCTACATAGTACATCCATTCTAACATTGGCGCGCGGTGGACAATTATATTTTTCTCAGCAAGTTTTGTAATTAACTCCTGCGAACAAAATTCATCCTTTCTTACGTAAATTTCTCCGGCAAGTAAAACTTTGGTTGCATCATCCAGTGAAATTTGTTTCTCAATTTTTGATAAATGTTCTGCACTTTGTTTCAACTGCTGCAAAACTTTTTTTCTTCCTTTTTCAAAAGCAGAAATTATACTTTTATATTCGTGATTATAAATAAACATTGCAGAAACTTTATCAGCAGCAATTACATTAATTGTGTTTTTGATGTTATCAAAAATATCTGCAGTAATTATTGCACGCAAAACATCAAGTTGTGCAGTAGCTCCTAGTCCGGCATAATTATTTTCAGCAGTTAAAGTTAACAATGCAACATTCTTAATTTGCTTTTTCTCAATAAGTGATTTCAGATAAACATAATATTGACTGAATCTGCAATTACCAGATGCCGTTGGCATAAAGTAACAAAGGAGTTCATTTTCATCTTCTCTTTTTTCAAGATAATTTAACAGGGATGCAGTTGTTAAAATTAAAGGAAGACATTCTTTACAGGAAGTATTTCCTCTGCCCAGCATCAGCTGATTAAAATCACTTGGTTCAACTGCTTCGGCATTAAAGCCAAGATTTCTGAAAGCAGCCGCAGTAAACTCAACAGTGGTTCTTCCCATTGAAGGAAAAATTAATTTTACATTATTATTTTTTACATCAAATTTATTCCCGGAAGAATCCAAAAATTTCAACTCACCATTTTCATTAACTATTTCAGCCGGAAGAAAATCTTTTACCGGTTCATCTTCAATCCCCGATTTTTTATATCTGTCAATAATATCAACAAAAGCTTCAATACGTGTATCTATTCCGGCATCGGCGCTGTGTGAATCAAGTTCAAGCGTAAGTGATGGTTTAGATTTCATCACATCACGAAAATATCCAATGATAAATGAATCTGGTCCGCAACTAAAATTTGTAATAAACGCACCAAACAATTGCGGATGTTTTTTTACAAAGTTAGAGGCTTTCATCAACTCTGTCCCAATTGCCCAGTTCATATTTTCTACTGTTTCTTCCTCACTGTAACTCAGACAATCAAACGGAATTATGTAAAATCCGCGAGAGGCAAACTTACGCGGAATTCCCATATTTGCTTCTTCTGCAAAAGCATTATATGCGCGTCCGAATAAAACTATTCCGGTTTTTGTTTTATCTTTTTTCAGTTCTTCTAAAACTTTTCTACCAAATTCTTTTTTCTTTTTCAATACTAAATCAAATTCATTTATTGCTTTTTCAAAAGCTGTTTCGGCATCTTCTTTTTCACAATTTATTTCACCGGCAAACTTTATAAATTCTTCTTTTGCAAAATCCCATCCGTTTCTAAAATCGAGCACAGGTGAAATGATTTTTGACTTAACATTTTTAAATGTACTCTGGATGTAATAAGGTTCACTTTGTGCAAGAACACAAGTGCAGGAGTGTTCTTTCCCTTTTCTTGTTTCACCTTCTGCAAATAATTCCGTGATCTGTGGAAGGAAAATATAATCAGGGTTTTTATCAATTAAATCCTGAAACATTCCATGCGCTATTTCTGCCGGATAACAAAATGAGGATGCTGTTTTATTAATACCCTCCTGTTTAATTTCATCTGACAAAATAATTTCAAATCCGAGTTCTTCAAAAAATGTTTTATAAAGCGGAAATAAAATATTTGTATAAAATGATCTCGAGATACCAATCGATTTTCTTTTTTCCTTTTCCACGACAGGCGGGAAAATTAGTTTTTGTCGCCTTGCAACAAAATCAAGCTCCGCTGAATCAAAATGAAGTTTATGAATTGTATTATAATATTTGTTACAGATTCCGCCAAAGGGATAAGTTTTATTTTCAATTTTGATAACATTGATATTACAACCACGGTCACAATTTTCTTTGGTTCCGGGACAAACAAAACTTTTTCCAAACTCTACTTTTCTTTCAATTAAGTCGGCCAGATCAAAAGATGATTTTTGTGCTAGTCCGCTGTTAAATCTGTTGTTTAATTCAACCGCAGCACCAAAAGCTCCTACTAATCCCGGATCGGGCGGAATAATAATTTCTTTATCCAATAAAGCTGCCATTGCAAGAGGTACTGCTTTGTTGTAACAAACTCCTCCCTGCATAAAAATTTTGTTCCCGACTTTCCTCTCTCCTTTAACTCGATTTATATAATTCATACAAATCGAATACACCAGTCCGGCAGTAATATTTTCCGTGCTGATATTTTCCAGAGAAGCATTTTTTATATCGGAACCAATAAACGCAGCACACTGATCATTAAAGTTTGGCGGGTTATCTGCAGAGATTGCAATTGATTCAATATCGGTGTAATGAATTCCCAGACTCTCTTTTGCAGATTCTTCCAGGAAAGATCCGGTTCCGGCTGAACAGGCTTCGTTCATTGCGTAATCGCAAGGCACACCATTTACAAGATAAGTGTATTTTGCATCTTGTCCACCTATTTCAATTATTGTATCAACCTCTTTATCAAAGTATGCTGCACCTGTTGCGTGAGCAATAATTTCATTTATTATGTTGTCTGTTAATGCGTGCAGACCCGCAATTTGTCTGCCCGAACCAGTCACTGCAAGTCCGGTAATTTTAACTCTGGTTTCACCAATATATTTTTTTAATTCTTTGTAGCAGTTAACAGAAGCTTCGACAGGATTACCATTTGTTCTCAGGTAAATTGATTTTACAACCGAGTTGTTTTCACTTTTAAGAAGAACAGCTTTTGTGGTTGTAGAACCAACATCGAGACCGATAATCAATTCATCATCAGAAATTATATTTTCAAGATTACTTTGTTTAAATATTACTTTTTCAGAATAATCTTTCAATTGCGGTAAGTGAGAAAAACTGTTTCCTCGCTTTTCTATTTTTATTAAAAAGTTAGCCGTTTTATTGTTAACCATTGCATAACAAGCTGCACCAAAGGCTTCCAGATAAACAGCTTCTTCAGGAATAACAATTTTATCAGCTTTATTTTTAAGGTGCCAAATTACAGTTTCATTTTTTGTAACTCCGCCTGCAAGAGCAATATTTTTTTGCGGAAGAGAAATCATTAATTCATTAACTTTTTCAGCCAGCATAAATCCAAGTCCGGCAGCAACTCTTCCAACAGGAATCCCTTTATTTAGTGCGTGTGTGCAATCACTTTTGCAGAACACAGAGCATCTTCCTGAAACAAAATATGGCTCTGCATCTTTCGACTGATCAATTGCTTCATCTACACTTACATTCATTCTCCCAATCTGCTGAAGAAAAAACTCCCCGGTTCCCGAAGCACATTTATTTCCTGTTTTGATGTTTGAAATATTTTTATCATCATCCAGTTCGTATAAAATAAAACTTTCACTTCCCAGACTCGCAATTGCATTAAGCTCATTCTTTTTCAAATCTTTTGAAAATTTAAGCGCGTACTCAATTGCTTCAGGTTCTGTGATTGACGGAATATTTGTAAGAGTGGAAATCTTTCTGCCGGTAATGGAAATATGCGTTACTTTTTCTTTGTCCAGCAAATCAATAATTTTGGTTAATGTTTCTTTGGGCTGACCTTTATGTTCAATAACTTCCGATTTTACAACTTCAAACTGCGCGTTTACTTCAGCAAGTTTTATTGTTGAAGAGCCGACGCAAATTCCAAGAGAATGATTCATTAATACTGCCTTTTCTAGAATTTAATATGCAAATATACGAAAAAGCGATAACTTGAAATAATGACAAAAAAGTAATTTTTAAGGGATAAAATAAAAGAACCGCCTCGGAGAAGGCGGTCTCAACATCTTTTTACTATAGGAGGTTCTTACATCTTTACATCTTCAAAGGATTAGACGTCGCTTTTTTTAAAAAGTTACATCTTTTTTTTAATAATTTATTCATCCCGTAAGTTTTTTACAGGATTTGCTCTTGTTGCTTTGAGAGAGTTGAATCCAACTGTGAAAATTGTTATTGAAAACAGAATTATACCAACTCCCATAAACAGTTCCGGTCCGGGAGTAATATGATAAGCAAAACCTTTAAGCCATTTATAAAGGAAATAATATGCCGGACCAACAGCAAGCAAAAATGCTGTAAATACAAGTGAGGAGAAAGATTTCATAAATCCCCAGACCAATTTTGAGTCAGAAGCACCAAATGTTTTACGAATTGCTATCTCTTTTCTTTTCTGTTCAAGCGTAAAAGTTACAAGTCCGAATAACCCAAGACAAGAAATAAAAACTGCTATGAAAGTGAAATATGTTAAAGTCTGAGTTGTTTGTTTTTCTGATTCATACAATTTATTATATCTTTCATCGAGAAAGTTCATATCAATCGGAATTTTAGGATTAATATTATTCCACGCCAGCTTAATTTTTTCAATAGCAGTTTCAATTTCTCTTGTATTAATCTTAACGAGAACTACTCCGTAAAGATTCCACAAATTATCAACATATTTATCGGTCAAAAGATATATTCTCGGTTCTGATTCAGAATATAGCGGAAGAAAATTTGTTTTGTTAATCACGCCAACAATTTTGACCGGCTTTTGAGATACCTGTATAAATTGACCAATCGGCTCTTTAAATCCAAACAGCTTAACTGCATTTTCATCTACAATAACCGAGTTACCAATATCTGTAGAATGTTCTTTTGAAAAACTTCTTCCGCCGATAAACTTTATTCCCATTGCTTTGAAATAATCGAACCCGACTATTTCAGTATTTATAACAACTTTTGCAGCCGTTTTTTTCCCTTCCCAATTCACTCTTTCTCTGCGCACAATATCTGTGGGGATTGAGTTTTTTATACTTACTCCTAAAATTGAACTGTTTTTTAATAATTCTTTCTTGAATTGATTATATTTCTCTCCGATTTCACCTTTTAAAGGAAGATAAACCACTCCTTCTTTATTAAACCCCAATTTTTTTGTGCTTATATATTCCATTTGCAGATAAATTCCTACAGTTCCAGTGAGTAGTAAAACCGAGATAGAAAACTGTAAAATCACCAATACTTTTCTGAAAACAGCAGCTTTTTTACCAGAACTGAAAACCCCTTTCAAAACTTTTACAGGTTGAACCGCGGAAAGATAAAATGCAGGATATCCTCCTGCAATAAAGGTTGTGATAAGCAAAATTAAAAAAATGATTCCGAGAAAAATTGTATTTGTGTATGTCACCTCTAGAGTTTTACCCAGTAATAAATTAAATATCGGGAGGAAAAACTCAACTGCCATCATTGCTAAAATATATGCTGTACAGGTAACAAGAAACGATTCGGTAATAAATTGTCCGATAATTTTTTTCCTTTCAGCACCCAGAGTTTTCCTAATACCTATTTCAATACTACGCTTTACAGATCTTGCAGTTGTGAGATTAATATAATTTATACAGGCTATAATTAGTATTAATAAAGCAATCAACGAATAAATATAGATATATTGCACATCAGTTACTTTTGCATGATCGTTTTGGATATCAGTTGTTAAGTGAATTTCCGTCAGCGGCTGAAGTATTATTTTGTTTACTCTGTCTTTATTAATTATATGTCTGCAAAGCAAATCTTTGATTTTTTTCTCAGTTTGCTTTATATCGGAACCGGGTTGGAGTTCTACATAAATATTATGTACAAAACGCTCCCATTTAAATGAGGGTGGCCAGGATGCTTTCCAAATATCAAATGTGGTAATCAAATCGAAGTTTATATGAGAGTTTTTCGGAATATTTTGAACCACGCCTCGAATGGTAAAAGTCTGCCAGTTATTCCAGTTTAACTGTTTTCCGATAGCACTTTCATCACCAAAATATTTTTTTGCCCAGCGTTCTGTAATAACAACAGAACGAATATCTGTAAACAGATTTGCAGGATCTCCTTCAACCAGGGGAAATGTAAAAATATCTAAAATGGAGGGATCTGCATAGCAGACAGTGCTTTCGTAAAAAGAAATATCGTCTTTTATAACCGGCACTCTGTTTCCACGTGAATATCTGGTGAAATCAACAACTTCGGGAATTTCTTCTTTTATAGCATCGCCCAAAGGAAATGGCAAGCGGCGATATTTTTTCAAACTGCCGTCATCCATTACTCTTTCATAGGCCACCCTGTATATATTTTCCTTTTTTTCGTGAAACTCGTCATAACTCAACTCGTGCATAACCCACAGCAATATCAAAATCGCGGAAGCCATCCCGATTGAGAGTCCGAGCACATTTATAAAAGAAAATGCTTTATTTTTCAAAACATTTCGAAAAGCCACCAGCAAATAATTTTTAATCATTTTTTACTCCTGATTGATTAAACAATCATTCCAAAGTTAATGCCAGTATCAATTTTATACAAAAATGGAACATTTTAATTGCTTTATCGTCAAACATTGTATAATTTTTGAACAATTACTGTTAAATTAATTAACACTATTCTGGTAATATATGAACGATGGCAAAATTTTAATTGTAGATGATAACGAAGCTATTCTCGAATCACTCAGTTTTTCATTAAAACATGAATTTAATGAAATTCACACAGTAAATCACCCTTCTAAAATAGAGGAAAAATTTCAGAACCACAGTTTTGATATAATTCTTCTTGATATGAATTTTACAACCGGTGTAAATGACGGTAAAGAAGGAATGACCTGGCTTAAAAAAATATTGGAGCTGGATCAAAATGTAATTGTAATTTTAATTACAGCTTACGGCGATGTTGAGCTTGCAGTGCAGGCAATGAAAGAAGGTGCAACCGATTTTGTACTAAAACCCTGGGACACAGATAAATTAATTGCAACATTAAAGACAGCTCTCAAACTTAAAAAATCGGAAGAAAAAGTTAAAACTCTGCAAGCCAAAGAGAAACATCTTTCTGCAGATCTGAATAAAAACTTTTCTAATATTATCGGTTCTTCCGAAGCTATTAAAAAGGTTCTTGATACAGTTGCAAAAGTTGCCAAAACCGATGCAAATATTTTAATTCTTGGAGAAAACGGAACGGGAAAAGAAATTATTGCACGTGAGATTCATCGACTTTCAGAAAGAGCAAGCGAATCATTAATTTCCGTTGATATGGCTTCACTTAGTGAAACTCTTTTTGAAAGCGAACTTTTCGGTCATGTAAAAGGTGCATTTACAGATGCAAAAGAGAGCAGAGCCGGAAGATTTGAAACAGCTTCGGGCAGCAGTCTTTTTCTCGATGAAATAGGAAACCTTTCTATTTCTATGCAAGCAAAAATTTTAACAGCTTTGCAAAATCGGGAGGTTTACAGACTCGGTTCATCCAAGCCAATTCCAATTGATATCCGATTAATCTGCGCCACCAACAAACCTTTGTATGATATGGTTCAGGATGGTTTATTCAGAGAAGATTTACTTTACAGAATAAATACCATTCAAGTTGAAATTCCGCCTTTACGCGAAAGAGAAGGTGATATAATTGAACTTGCCGAGTTTTATCTGAAACAATATGTTCAAAAATATAATAAACAGCAGCTCAGAATAAATACTCAGGCTTTTGACAAATTAATGAAATATCACTGGCCGGGAAATGTTCGTGAACTTCAACACACTGTTGAAAAGGCAGTAATTTTATCTGACGATAATATTTTAAAAGCAGATGATTTCTATTTTAATACTCCAATGCAGGAAGAAGATCAAAATAAATTAGTATCTTTAAATCTGGAAGAGATAGAAAAGCAAGCAATTAAAAAAGCTTTGAAAAAATTTGATGGTAATCTCAGTAACGCAGCAAAGGAACTGGGAATTTCAAGAACAACTCTTTATACAAAAATCAGTAAATATGGTTTACAATAAATTTCAGCTAAATATTTTTATAAGAGTAACTCTAATTGTGCTTACGTCGTTTGCACTGCTCTTTGTCTACAACAATAATTTTTATTATTCGTTTGCAGTTGTTCTTACACTTATTCTGCTTCAGACGATCTCACTTATAAATTATCTGAATAAAATGCAGCGCAGTCTGAAAAGTTTTCTGCATCAGATAAAAGAGAGCGAACATAATTTTTCTTTCCATGCAAATAGTCGGGAAAACCCTTTTAATGAACTTAATTATTACTATGAGCAAATAAATAAAGTTATCAAGACTTCCAGAATTGAAAAGGAGAATCAATATCATTATTTACAATATGTGATTGAACATATTGCTATCGGACTTATAGCTTTTGATGAAGACGGAAATGTGGAATTGTTAAACAATTCAGCAAAAAGTGTTTTTCAGATCGGCAGCATAAAAAATATAAGTTCACTTGATTCAATTGATGGTTCAATAAGTCAGCTACTTTTTAATTTAACTTCTTCAGAACCAAAGTTAAAAGTAATAAAAATAGCAGATGAATTTCTTCATCTTTCATTTAAAGCTTCTCGTTTTAAATTAAAAAATAAAGATATAAAATTAATCTCCTTTCAAAATATAAAACCGGAACTTGATGAAAAGGAAGTTCAATCCTGGCAAAAACTTATTCGAGTTCTTACACATGAAATTTCAAATTCCATTACTCCAATCACAACTCTCACAAGTACTCTTGCAAAGTTTTTCAAAAAAGATGAGCGTCCGAAAAAAGTAGAAGAGTTAAACCAATATTATATTGATGAAACTTTGTACGGCTTACATCTTATTGAAGAACGCGGAAACGGATTAATCGACTTTGTAAACAGATACAGAAATTTATCAAAAAATATTTCACCTAAAATTGAAAAATTTCAATTGTCAGAAACCATTAATAAAGTCTTTAAATTATTTGAACCAAAGTTTAATCAGCGAAATATAAATTTTACAATTTCAGTTTTTCCAGAAAATATAATTCTTACAGCAGATGTAAATCTGGTTGAGCAGATATTAATAAACTTACTTAAAAATTCTATTGAAGCCGTTTCGGAAACTGAAAAACCGGCAATATCAATTTCTTCTTACATAGAAAATGAACGTGTTATAATTCAGGTAATTGATAACGGAAAAGGAATTGAAGAAAATCATATTGATAATATTTTTGTTCCTTTTTACACAACAAAAGAGAATGGTTCCGGAATTGGTTTAAGTTTAACAAAGCAAATTATGAGAGCTCATAACGGATCGGTTGAAGTGAAATCGGTGCAGGATAAAATGACAATTTTTACTCTTACATTTTAAAATAAAACCTTGAAGGCATAATACCTTCAAGGTTAAAATAGATTAATTAATCTCTGTATAAACCGTCAAGTCCGATAGTACCTTCAAGTTCTTTAAGGTAAGCAGCAGATTTAACATGTTTAAGTTCAGCTTTTGTATTGTTTAATCTTTCAGAAATTCCCAAACGTTCAGCTTCATCAAGATGGCTTCCCATTTTCAAAAATTCTTCAAGATCAGCAACACGAGCTTTTAATAATTCTATATCATTCAGTTGTTTGTTCATCAATCTGTCTTTATACCAGTCGCTCTTCATAACGTTTTCTCTGGTAAACAAATCTCTGATTTCTTTATCAGCAATAGTTTTACCTTCAAATTTGCCGTAGCGCATAATATTCAAGATAGCTTTTAACGGAGGAATTGCAGCTTCAACACTACCATCGTTAAAGTACTGTGCAGCAACTCTTTCCTGAGCTTCTGTTATGTTGTTAATACCGTCAACGTAAACATCAAAGCCCTGTTTTTCCGGCTGCAGCATATCTTCGCTAAATACAGATGTAGGATTTTCAAACATTCTGCCAAAGTAAGTTCTTACAAATTTTCTTGTGATTCTGTATCCGAGTCGGCTCTGTAAAATTTTCTGACCTTTATGTTCAAAGTCTTCAAGTTTTTCAAGGTGACCTTCTTTAATCATCTTTTCAGGATCACGCTCGTCAACAGATAAACGACACCAAACTTCCGGAATCAGCAAACTGATATCGTGATCTACTCTGTAGTTGGAACCGATGTAACCGGCTGCTGAAGAGAATCCTGCATAACCGGTAAGGATAAATGAAACAAGTGCGTTGTTCAAATCAGTTACCGGACTAACAGCATTAAACGGAGCTTTTGTTAAAGCACCTTCTGATCCTGCACCGGTTGTTGATGGTGATTTACCTGTAAGTGAACAAACAAAATCCATAAACAATTCAGGTAATTCTTGATAATGAATCGGATTGTAAACCGCTAATGGTCTGATTCCCGGTTCAGGCGGATTGTTTCTTCTTCCCGGAAGTACTGCATTTACAGGGAAATAAACAGGTTTATCTAATGGAACTTTTCTGTAAAATCTTGTTCCTATTTTTGCCAGATATCTTTCGCGTGGATTAATAACATCACCGCGATCCTGCAGGTAACGCACATTTTTAGTTGGTTTTTCATCAACTATTCTTGGATGTGCAGAAGACACAAAATATTTGTGTGTCGGTTCATCGTGGAAATCTTTTATCATTTTTTTGATAGGATCTGAATATGAATCAAATCCGATTGCATCTTCAATCAACTCTTTTGCATCGTCAATTGTTAACGGCTCAAAGTTTGAGATAAAAGTATTTGGAGAAGCAAGATCAGATTCAGCCTGTAAATCAAAGCCTCTGTGAATTGCTTCATCAGGTCTCTGGAAGAATCTGTACTCACAGTTATCCACAATTTTTACACTTGGATTTTTATAATCCGGATTAAGATTTTCCAACTGATCAACAGGAATAACAGTTGAACAGGAGATGTCATCTTCCTGCTGAATTTTTGCAGCAGCAACAAAATCTTGTCTGAGTTTATAAGTTCTCCAGGAACCATCTTTTTCCAAACCTACACGAAGATAACTTGAAAGAAGTTTTCTTGTTCCAAATTTCAATTCGTTACCCGGTTTTCCGTCAACAATATTTACAGTGAAATATTTTTCCCACTCGGAACCCCATTCAGGTTTGTAAAATCTTTTTATTATAAACACAATTCCTTTTACATAATTTGGAATTGAATCTAACCATTCGTTGTAATCTTTACTGTAATCGGTAACTGACGGAGTCAATAATTTAATTACAGAACCAAGAGATCTTTCGGAACTTAAAATTGGTCTGGAGGGCGAAGCATTTTTTCTGATCTTCTTAAATCTGTTACCATAATCTCTGGCCAAAATATCTTTAACCATTTTCATATCAGTTTTGTAATCTGCTACAAAGAAAGGCGCATAGATAATTGAATCTGATATTGATTTGGAAATTTCAGATTTACCGCCTCCTGAAACCGTTGATGGTTTGTGACAGAAAGTACCTTCGGCAATTGTTCCTACCAAGCGCCAGCTAGGAGTTTTTGCACTCTTAACCATTCTGACTTTGTATCCTGAAGGAAGTACATAAGTATTGGCAGGAAGAAGTTTAATTGATTGTTTTGTTCCAAGATGACTCCAGCTGACTGTTTGTTTGTTCAAATCCATTTTGGAATCTTCAGGAATATAAATAATTGTATCGAATTTTTTATCAACAGCATAGCCTTCAGGTTGTACGTCCATAATTGAACCATAGACTTTTACAATATCTGAAAACTTCTGATGATTGTGTTTAACTTTTTCATCCAGACAAAATTCTTCACCCAAAATATAACTTGGGAATGCCAATGCACCACCTGCGTGTTCTTCTTCGGCATTTCCGAAAAGATTTGCAGAGTAACTGATCTGAGTTTTGATTTCTTTTTTGGAGTAACCAAAATAGTTATCAGCAATAACAGTGATGATTGTTCCATCTTCGGTTCTGGCAGTTATTTTAAATGCCTGGCCGTCATTATAAATTTCGTCTTCTTTTTCCCAACACATTCCGTCACGTTTCTGACGTTCGGTTGCTTCGCTGATGTGTGGCAGACCCGCATCTTTTTTCTTAACAGTTATAAGATGAGGAGCTAAAATTATACAGCCTGTTGTGCCTGTCCAATGCTCTGCATCAAGAGAAGCATTGTTTCTTGGAAGGTAAGGATCGCCTGCATTTCCAAAAATTGACTCAACAAAATCCAGGTTACTTACAAGATTACCCGGAGCAAAAAATCTTATTTCCATTGTTTTTTCAGGTGTAACACCTTTAACTTCAGGAAGTACTTTTGGACGAAGAAGTAGTGAAACAAAAACTTCTGCTTCCTTTTCACTGGTTGAAGTAAATGGTAATTTTTTCAACTCAGCCGGAGGATTAAATGCTTCTTTAAGCATATGAGCAAAAGTTTTTTTAGGAACCGCTTTTTTATCATCCGGAATTGGAAGTCCGCCTTCAGCTACGTGAAAAACACCTTTAGTGGTTCTTCTGTCATTCTTAGGATTATGAAGAATTCCCTGTTTCAGCCTGTAGGTTCGGATAATATCAGACACATATTCGTCTGCATCAGGCGGAATGGAAAGAACTCTTGCAATTCCATGGTGATCGAGAATAAAAGTTTCGGAAGGAATATTTACTTCCGGTTTATCTTCCAGATCTCCCAAATATTTATTAATAAACTGTTGTATCCTTTTGTCAGCCGGACACAAATAATTTGACAATATTCGGTTCTTTTCCTGGTGATTTGCAATTAAATCCCCGGCAATTTCCAGAAATTTCATATCGGATTTTTTTCCGTAATAAGGCTGACCCATTGCTGCCAGTTTAAGATCAATATACTGAATAAACTTCTTTGTATTGATCTTCCTGTTTTCAGGATCAAATCCTAACTGCCTTTTCATGTTCATATTCACCTCAATTTTTAAAACGCATCCTAAAAATAAGCAAAAATATTAACTTTTTTTGTATAAATAGCTTCGATTATTTAAAAAAGTAACAATTTATTAACTTTAACTATAATTAATTAAGGTATTTGCTTTTGCACAAATATAAATATTCGACTCAAAATCGCTAATATTTAGCTATTCATAATTAATTATTCTGCTATTTTTTCAGCTTACTAATAGATGTTTGTTTCTGAAAATTGTTATCAGATGTTCAGGTAATTATTCCAAAAAGAATATAACTCGGAGGTTGCCCTTAAATCTTCGCTACAATAAACAGCAATATCTTTGATTTTTCCCGCATTATAGAGTTCTTTTACTTCCATTCCTGTAATATCTTTTCCTTTTGGCGATTCAATGCCAAGTGCCTGACAATAAAAATCGAGATTAAATTTTCTTACAGATCCGTAATAAGTCAGTTTGTCAAGAAGATCAATATGAGCTTTTTTAGAAAACTTATTTCCTTTCAGAAAATTTCTTGTCGGTTTAATTTTGTTAATAGCGGATCGTGTCATTAAAAAAGGAATGTCAAAATTTCTGCCGTTAAATGTAATTACCTGATCTGTCTTTTTTGCCTGCGCCCAGAAAAAGTTCAGCATTTCAGATTCTGTGAGTCCGAGATACTTTGTGTTCTTCTCTTCCACAATAAACTCTTCCTGTTCTTCAGCTTCATACAGCACCAGAGTTTTACCCGATTTGATGTTACGCATTCCAATTACAATTACTTTTGAAGTGTAAGGATACAGACTCAAATACCTGATGGCATCATCTTTTTTAGTTTGCTTCAGATCTTCGTCCTGTTCCCTTTCAGCATATCTGAGGATATACTCTTTTTGCGAAGGAGCCAGTGATTCGAAACCACAGGCTGCCGTCTCAATATCAATTACTAGTTTCATATTTGCCCTGATAAAATATTTTCCCTAAATACCTTACCAAGATATTATAAATTAATAATTATGCAAATTCGGATTCAAATATTTCACAGGCTGTTTTTATATCTTCTTCACTTGCATCTTTATGCGTTACAATACGTAAAGTTCTTGGCTGACCGGTAGAAATAATCAAACCTCTCTCTTTACATTTTGCTAAAACTTCTTCCGGTTTAAGTGCAGTCGGTTTGAAAATAAGAATGTTAGTCTGAACAAGATTTAAATCAATTTCAAATGCATCAAGTTTATTAATCGTCTCAGCAATTGTTTTTGCATTCCGGTGATCATCTTTCATTCTTTCAAAATTATTCTCTATTGCATAGATAGCAGCCGCACCAAGAATACCTACCTGACGCATTCCACCGCCCCAGCCTTTTCTTACTCTGAAAGCTTCCTGCATAACACCTTTTGAACCGGCAATTACAGATCCGATTGGTGTTCCCAAACCTTTAGAAAGACAAACGGAAACTGTGTCAAAAGGCTCACAGTAATCAGCCATACTTATGCCGGCCGCAACAGAAGCGTTCCACAAACGCGCACCATCCATATGATAATACAAATTATGTTTTTCAGCAACTTTCCCGATTTCTTTTATTCTTTCAATCGGCTGAACAATTCCGCCGCACATATTGTGAGTGTTTTCAACAGCAATCACTCTGGTTCTGGGCATATAATAAGCGCTTTCCGGACGAACAAAATATTCTATTTCTTCCGGATTCATAATTCCGTTTTCACCTTCCACTCTCAACATTTGTATTCCGCTTAATGCTGCAGGCGAACCTGATTCAAAATGAAAAATGTGAGCTTCTTTGTGACAAATAACTTCATCTGACGGACTTGTTAAAACATTTAGGCAAATCTGATTACCCATCACACCGGTCGGGACAAAAAGTGCTTCTTCTTTTCCAAGAAGTTCAGCCATCATTTTTTCGAGTCGGTTAATTGTAACATCTTCTTTATAAACATCGTCACCAACCTCTGCATCGTACATTGCTTTTCTCATTCCTTCGCACGGTTTGGTAACTGTATCACTTCTTAAATCTATAATTTTGTTCATTTTTTACCTCAAAAACTTTTTCTTTATAAACGCGAAAATCAAAATTCCCAGACTCACAATCACCGATAAATAAGAAATTAAATTTGGAAATTTTGTAAAGAATGTAATCTCTTTTTCAATTGTAACATCGCCAACCAATACATCTTTGGTAAACATTTCAGTTTCTGAAATTACTTCTCCAACAGGAGAAATTATACAACTGATTCCGCCATTTGCACATCTTACAACCGAGCGATTGTTTTCAACAGCGCGCAAAATGCCAATGGTTTTGTGCTGACGAGGACCGCTGGAGTTTCCGTACCAGCTGTCATTTGTAACAACAGCAATAAAATC
>JBGRQB010000022.1:0-35306 GCA_041725875.1 Rhodothermaceae bacterium | reverse complement strand
TCCCGGTTAAAAAAATTAAGACTATTCTAAAATTATCAGCACTCTTTTTTAATCTTTATCCTTTGCTGTTGATAATTGGAGCCTTAATTGCCTGGGCCACAAATGGAAGTAATTTTATTTTAGTCGAAAACGGATTTGTAAATTATTTTCTCATCTATCCATTCTGGATTATATTAACGCTAATGCTGCAGTCTCTTCTTTATTTTGTTTTGGGAGATATAATTCGTTCTGTAATGTTTTTTCTTTTCAGAGAAAAAAGGAAAATCACCAGAAAATATTTTCATAAGGCAATTTTGCTGATAACAGCACTTTTTGTTTTGTATGTTCCTGCCAGAGTTATATATGATCTGAATGCAATAGAAGTGAATGAATATATATATGAAAAAGAAAATCTTTCTACGGCGCTTGAAGATTTCAAAATAGTTTTAATTGCAGATGTTCAGGCGGATCAGTATACAAATAACAGTCGACTTCAAAACTATATTGACGAAGTAAATTCATTAAATCCCGATCTTGTTCTAATTGCCGGTGATGTGATTACTTCTTCAGCAAAATATATTGACACGGCAGCAGAATTTATCGGCAAAATAAAAGCTGAAAATGGAGTTTATGCCTGTGTTGGCGATCACGACAACTGGGCTTATGGAAGAGATTATCAGAGAAGTGTTTCCGAAATAGTTGAAGCACTTGAAAAATATAATGTGCCGATGATTGATAATGACAACAAATCAATTGAAGTTGATTCAGCCAGAATCGGGATGACATTTGTAACTGATAATTATGTTACCAGAATTTCTCCTCAGCGACTCGATAGTCTGGTTGCTGCAAATCATCTCGATTTCAAAATATTTATCACGCACCAGCCGAATCAGCGAATGGTTGATAAAGCAGAGGAATATTCTTACAATTTGTTTTTTGCCGGACATACACACGGCGGACAAATTTCTCTTAGCTTCCCGTTTCAAAATTTATCAGTAACTTTATTTGAAACCAAATATGTTAAAGGAGATTTTTCATTTGGTGATATGATGATGATTGTTAATGGCGGATTAGGAGTTTCCATTGCTCCGGTAAGATACAATTCAACTGCGGATATAAGTCTGATAACACTAAAAAATAAATAACATCTCATAAAATATTTTTTTAGAAAACCTCCTGTTATCTCAGGAGGTTTTTTGTTTTTGCAGATAAGAAAGCGACAAACTACGTAGTAACCACTAATGATAGTATGTGTTTGTTTTTCTAAATTTGGTATGGCGTTTTCTACAAATCAGCAAATCACCACAAGGGTATGCCCAAAAGTATTTAATGATTTAATATTTCGGATATTCTGGAGAAATATTGCGTCCTTTGTTGAAGAATCAAAGCTTTGCCTTAGAGGGAGGTAAGGTATAAATACAAATAAAATGGAGATGTTCAAAATATGATTAGAGCAAAAAAACAGGGCTTAATTATAGCAATAAGTATGTTAACACTGATTTCGATTATCATCCAATCCTGTTCAGGTAATGAAACAAGTTTAACGGAACCGGTAAATATTGATCCGATAGAAGCAAATACATTAATGAAAAAATCATCGCAGAAAAGCGAATTTGTTCATAAATTTTCAAAATCACTGGCAAAATTACTTAAGAATAAAAAAGTCAGAAAAATTATTGCTGCAGAAATTGAAAAATCTGAAAATACTTCACAAGTAGTTGATTTTAAAACTGCCTTTGAAAAAACACAAAACTTAGATAATAAATCTCAAAAGCTGATAGAAAAACTTTTAAGAAAAATGGATAAAAAGTTATCCGGGAAAATGAAAACAAGTTTTGATGAATTATTTAAAAACGAAATTGTAATTGGCTTTCCGATTGAAAAACACAGAAAATCTTGGCTTGATTCAGAAGAAGTTTTAGTAGCTGCTGTAGGAGCCATTCCTGATGGAGAAATGCGGGAAATAGTAGCTTATACTTCTAAGGGGAAATCAGTTATTCTGAAACCTGACGAAGATCCAACAATTCCGACAATGACTTTTGAAATAGTTCAGAAAAAAGAATCCTTAATTTCAGATTTTACTGCTGAAAAACCTATTTTTTTATCTCTGAATAAAAATATGGTTTCTCGTGAGAACAGAGCATTTGCAAATCCGAATAACTATCCCTGCAAATATTTTGTTGAAGGTTTTGATGTTGGAAAAAATCACGAACCCTGGTATGATACAAACGGGATGGAGTTATATTGGGAAGTTTATATTGAATCTAACGGGGTTTGGGAGAGGGTTATAGAGACTGAAATTTTTGACGGGTTTCGATATAACCATGGAATGCAGTATTTAAAGGGACGAGGTGTTCATATTCTTAATTCTTATTCAGTCGGACAAAAAGTTAGAATAGAGGTTTGGGAAGAAGATAATGGTCCTGACTTTAAATTGGCTGACGGACTGCATTGGAGGTTACCGCCTGATTGGTCAACTGACTTACCTTATATAACAAGATTTCCTGAAGTGGAATCAGTTGGTTATGCAATTAAAATACTAAGACAATATGCTCATGGAAATTTAGATCAGATGCAATTACGACAAACTTATACTCAATAACTATTTGAGTTGGGAAATTATTTCATTAAAGTATTTAATAAATTAAGAGAAAAATATGAAAAAAATAGTGGTTTTATTAGCGCTGTTATTTACTGCAAGCACTTTTTCGCAATCTGCGAAAAATGTAAATGGAATTGTGTTCGCCTATGATTCCGATATATTTTTAGGCTATAATTTTAACTTGGGGGAAAAGTCAGATTTAATGATGGGAACATCTATCAATCTTTGGAAGAATGATCAGGATAATGATCGCAATAGTTATTATTTAGGCAACAAATCTATGAATCGTACTGAAACAATTGAAAAAGGAGACGCTTCATCATATTCGTTCGGCTTTTCAATAATGTATTCCTATAATATTTATACCCTCAAAAACGGGAATTTTTATGTGGGATTGGAATCTAAGTTTAAGTATGTGTCAATTGAAAGTGAATTAACTGCTAATGTAACAGAAGCATTTTATGGTGAAGAACCAGAATCTTATATTGAAGATAGCCATTTTGAAGGAAATGATTATGAATTAAGTGGTAGTTTTATATTTGGATACAAACATAATTTAGGTTCTGATGTTGTTATTTTTGGTGAAACTTCGTTTGGAGTTTTCAGAAATTGGGAAGATGGAACTGATAGCGTAAGAAGAATTACACCCGCTAATACTATGGTTGTTCATTTAGATAATAAAAACTGGGGCTGGAAAATAGCAACTGCTAGATTGGGAATTATTTTAGGTTTATAATTTTACAAAAAAGTCCCTGTTAAGGGACTTTTTATTTATTAATATTAAAATTATTTCTTCTTCAGATAAACACTTCCGCCAACAGTTCTTATTGTAATTTTATGTTTTCCGCTGCCGGATTTTCCTGTTCCGATTAATGTTCTTTTTCTGTTTTTACGTTCTATTTCAGTGTTTATATTAAAGTCACTTACAATTTCAAAATCGCCTTCTTCTCTTTTATCATAGCGAATTTCAATATCTATATCGGCAGAGAAATTATCAGGAACATAAAGTTCAATATCTCCGCCCATTGATGTTAACTGAATATCTTTTTTCCCGTCGTTAGAACCAACCACAGTACATTTGATATCTCCGCCCATAGTTTTTGCTTTAACCCAGCCGTCAACTTCACCAATGCGGATATTTCCGCCCATTGTTGTTGCCTGAACAAATTTTTCAGCTTTTTTGATACGGATGCTTCCACCCATAGTTTTTACTTTTGCGCCGTAAAAAGCATCTGTAACATCTATATCACCACCCATAGTTTCAATGTTCACTTTACTTTTTGAACCTGAACCGTCGGCACGTCTTTTAACATCGTGATGAATACTTCCGCCCATAGTTTTGGCGTTTACATTTCCAACAAGGTTATCAAAATCAACCGAACCGCCCATTGTTGATAAATCACCATCAAGATCGGAATTAATAGTTGAAATTGAACCGCCCATTGTTGACATATCAACAATACCTTTTAAGTTTTCCAGTTCAAGTTCACCACCCATAGTTTTGCCGGTAAATTCTCCCTGAATATCTTTGAAGTAAACTGATCCGCCCATAGTAGTGAAATCAATATTGTATTTAAGAGGAACCTTTACAACAACTCTGCAATTAAGTTTATTATTCCAGTTTTCTTCAATAAATTCAGTCTCAACTGATACATTATTTCCATGGTTTTTGATTTTTACATCAACGTTGTTTTTGTCGCGACCACTTAAATAAACTTTTACATCAACTACATTTTTATTCCAGCCGGTTACTCTGATACTTCCGCCTGTTTCAACGTGAACATCAAGCAGACCCCCAGAGTTTACATCAAATGATTTATGAGTTTCAGCACCTGATTTTTTCTGTTGATATTTATAATCTCTGTCATAATTATGATTTGAAGAGCAGGTGCTGCAATTTGTTAATGATATTAATAAGAAAAACGAAATTAGTAATATTGGTATACGTTTCATTTTCTCCCCCGAGTTTTTAATTTTTTAATTTTAATCTCAGAACTAACTGTTGAAAGTGTAATTCTGTTTTTACCGTTGCCGGTTTTATAAGTTGCGGTTAAAGTATTTCTGCGATTTTTATAAGTAACCGGTTCAAAATCGGATGAAATCAGATCTTTTCCTAAAGTTGAACGGATTTTCGCATCAATTGCAATATTGGATTTCGAAGGAATAACTAATTCTATATCTCCGCGCAATGAGCGCAGTTCGCTGTCAAGTTTTCCTTCAGGAGATAGTTGAGCATAAATGGAGCCGGCATTTGTACGTGCGTCAACACCGCCGATAATATTTTTAAGAACAAGATCACCACCGTTTGTTCTTGCTTCAATAAATCCTTTTGCATTGTATACTTTTACATCACCGCCGCGAGTATCTGTAATAATATTTCCTTCACACTTTACCAGTCTGATATCACCGCCGTAGGTTAAAATTTCAGAATGGTTTCCTGCAAAATCTATTCTTATATCTCCACCGTAAGTATGCGCAGAAAGTTCGCCTTTAACTCTGCCTACATTAATTGATCCGCCTTTTGTTTTTATATCGGCATGTTTGCCATTAACATCTTCAACATCAATGTCGCCGCCAAAAGTATCTGCCTTTAAGATTCCGCCAACAAATTGCAGATCAAGATCTCCGCCGCCGGAATGTACATTAACATTTCCTTCAATGTCATCAAGTGCAAAGTTGCCGCCTGAAGTATTGCCTTCGAAATTACCTTTAAGCTGACCAAAAAGTTCTATATCGCCTGAGTTTGTTTTTGATACGATATTAAAATTTTCAGGTACAACAAAGGTAAAGATGTTTAAGCTTTGACGAGAAGATGAGCCGTAAAAATCGAATTCAATATTATCACCTTCGCGGGTTATACTGATATCATCAAGAGCACTTTCAGAAAGATTATTGGATATTATAGTCACTTTGGGTTTGTTCCAGGTTTCAATAGTTATGTTACCAACCCGAAGTGAAATTGTAAGTGTTCCTTTTGATGAAACATTAAAAGATTTATTAAAGCTTTTAGATGGTTTATCTTTTGCAAAAACAAGTGCAGAAAGAAGCAAAATGTATAATGTAGATTTTATTAACGTTTTCATATTATTTTTTTCCCTCAATTAGATTAGCTGCTTTGAGGCGTACAAAACTGTTGTTATCACTTTCTGCTTTGGTGCTAAGCAGATCAAATAATTCTCCTGTAATAGGGTTGCCGGCTGATTGAAGCTCGCCAAGTGCGTTGATTGCCATAACACGCATTCCCGGATTTTTATCATTTGAAAGCACAAATAAAAACGCATCCTGAATATCTTTATCTAACGGATAGTTAACCAGTACATTTAACGCCTGCTTTCTCACACCGGCATTATGATCAACTTTTAATGCTTCAATAAGGGCCTTTTTAACACTTTTATCAATTGGTGAATTTTTTGTAGCGCGTTCTGCAATTGCGCTTACAGATTTTATTCTTACACCTGGATTATTTCCGGCAACAATTGCTCTGGCAAGCAGGTTCTGGACTTTACTATCTGTAATCTCTCCCTTGTACACAACGGGTGTTACGTTATTAAACATAATTTCTACCTGATTGCTGTTATTTGAAGAAGGAAGAAACTTAACATTTGCAACATCTACTGAATTGAAATCGAGATTATCAATATTAACTCCGCCGGAAAGAGCAGGCAATGCAGGTGAGAGTAGTAATTTTCCTATAAAAACTCCGAATATAACCATTGCTACACCACTTAGTGATAAACGAACCGGAGAGGAAATAAGATTTATGATTTTGTCAAAGAATGAATCAGAAGATTTTAGTTCAGCAACTGATTGCTCTCTGATTGTATCCATAAGGTTTTCTCTTGCCTGGTTAACAAGATGATTTTCCACCTGAGCCGGAGCGTTTTCTGTAAATGCAAAGTATAATTGCTTCATACTGCTGTATTCAGCGCTGCATTCATCACATTCAAGCAGGTGATCTTCTACTATTTCAATCTCTTTTTTCTTAAGCTCGTCGCAAGCGTAGAGCTGTACCAGTTCTTTAATTTTTTTATGATCCATAATAAACTCCGTGTTGAATTTTATAATTCAACAAACTTGTTTAAGTATTCGCGCATTTTTCCTGTTGCATTAAATAAATAACGTTTAATTGTTCCGTCGTTGCAATTCATCATCTGGGCTATTTCTTTTATTTTATATCCCTGAAAATGTTTCAGCGTAAAAACGAGTTTCTGTTTAGGTGGCAGTCTGTCTAAACCTTGATTAATATATCTTGTTAAATCAGAATTTTCTGCCGAGCTGTCGGTTTTATCAAATCCTGGAAGCATATCGCCGAATGTGGTACTGCTTTCTTCATCGGAAGAAACTGTTTTATCCAGCGATTCATAACTTACCCGTTCTTTTTTTGTTTTATGAGTCAAACAAACGTTAGTTGTAATTCTGAATAACCAGGTTGAAAATTCACTTCTGAACTGAAAGTTTTTTAATCCGTTAAAGACGCGTATAAAAACTTCCTGATAGATATCTTTTGCGTCATCTTCATTGTTTCTGAAGGAGTGGGCAATATTTAAAACCTGTCTGTCATACATAACAATTAACTGCTCAAAGGCTTTTACATCTCCGCGTTGCGCTGCTTTTATTAATTGAAGTTCTTTTTCTATCATTATTCAGTTTTTTTTGTTCTTAACGGATTAGACCCAAATTCAATTAAAAGGTTGTACTAATATTTGTAGAAATATCCTGACAGATTAAATAATAATTTTTGAAAGATAAAATACGATTTGACGGCAATATATTATAGTAATTAATTGATTTTGGAAGGAAAAAGGATAAAAAAAAAGGAGAGTTAAACTCTCCTTATCGTGTCATTCTGTGTAATTTATTTTTGGCTTTTCTGCCTTTAATTCGCGCATATTTGAAAATTGGATCTTCATCAAACTGTGCATTTTGGAAACTGACATTATCTTCAAAACGGGTATATTTGAAATCTGCTTCTCTTTCAAAGGAAGTCTTGCTAAAATCAATCTCTTCATCAAAAACAGTGTATTTGAAAATGATATCATCCATAAAGTTTACATTTGAAAAATCTGCTTTTTCTCTGAAAAGTGCATATTTAAAGCTTGTTCCGTTATGAAATTTTGATCCGCTGAAATCTGCGCTTTTATTAAATTCTGAATATTTGAAGGTTGTCTCTTTTCTGAATGTACAGTTAACAAACGTTACTTTATCTTCAAACTGAATTGCATAAGTTTCATTTTCATAATCATCGTGATAATATCCAAGTACCTTTCCTCTGAACTTGCAGTTTTCAAAAATTATTTCTTTTGCTGCGTAACTGTGATATGTGTTTCCTTCATGATGTTCAAGATTTTTCAAATCATAAAGATGAAGATTTCCGGTTATTTCAACATTTTTATAATGGATTTTTTCACCATTGTTTATTTGTCTGATAATTTCATCGGCTTTTACTTTTGTCTGACCAAAAACAAATACTGATGATATCATCAACATTACGATAAAAACTGTTTTTTTCATTTGTTACTCCGATTGGTTAATTTCACCATTAGACTCAGGACAGGAAAAAAAGTTGTAATGGAGAACAGATATAAAGTAAAATCTGTTGTAAAAAAAATCCTGCAAATTTTGCAGGATTTTTTAGTTAAGCTTTTTTATCAATCTATTTGATATTTAATTTTGTTCTGATTGCTGCTGGTATTGCATCTTTATGCACCATAATTGCAATTGTTGAAAGTCTTACATACTGCTCTGACATATACCAGTATCCTTTGAACTGTCTTTCTTTACCTTTGCTTTCAGCTCCCCAGGAGTTTTTGGTATAATAAAATTTTGTGCCTTCCTGATTTTTTGCAATTCCTGTTAAGTGCATCAAATGATCATCTGTAATTTTGAAATTATCAAATTGCTCCTGACGCATTTTTTGTGTAACCTGAACCTCTTTTTCAGGTTCTTCAGCTTCAGTGTCTAATCTGTCTTCAGGTACAACAGCATATCCTTTTTTACCAAAAAAGAATTTATCACTAACATCACCGTCAAAAGCTACAGAGTAACCATTTTCAAGTGCGTTATCTATAATGTTCATTAATTCATCAACAGGAACATTATAATAGAATGAGTTATCGTAATTATCAGGAATCTCAAGAATAAATTTTTCATAAAACGGATGATGTGTATATGATGTTATTTCAACATAATCATCTGGATTTAATCCGGTTTCTTTTGCAAAAGACTTTGGAGTGTAAGTTTTTCCTTCATAAGTAAACTCAGCAGGAACTTCTCCCATATAAACATCAAGAACTTTGTCTACAGCTTTTTTCCAGACCGGAGTAGGGTTTCTTCTTTTAATAACAGCGTCAATCATTCCTTTTAATACACTGCCGAGTTCGCTGTGATTATGACGATCTTTATCCCAGGTTTTTCCAGTGTAAGCTTCGTAAGGAACCATTCCAAACTCCTTTATCACATCCATTACATCGTGAGCCTGGCCGCCCTGACCAAAATTAACTCTTCCGTGATATCTTACATAATTTTCAACCTTAAAAGGATAACGCATTCTTACAGTGTACATTTCAGAAAGGTCGATCATTCCTTTACCCATTCTGATTAACTCAGTTTCAATAAATGATGTTGTTGCAAAATCCCATCAGGTTCCTGTTGAGCCCTGACTTGTAACCGGTGTAGTTTTTACCTGAGTTACCATTTCAAATTCGTGCGGTATTTTTTTCTTGTCATCAGCTTGAACAAAAACTGACAAAACTAAAAAAGCAGTTAGTAATAACTTTGATATATTTTTCATTTTCTCCCCTGAATATGAATAAAAGTTAAAGAATAATTATGTTATTTAAATTATCTTCACTTAAAAGATAAAAATAATTTTTTAAATTATTCTCTAGGGGGAGAAAAATGATAATTAGTTTCAGAAAGTTCTTTTTATTCACCTTTTCATTGTTTCTTGTTGTGAGTCTGGCTCAGGGGAAAAAGGCTATGACTTTCAAAGATGTAATGAAATTCAAAAAAATTAAGGAGTATGCGCTTTCGTCATCAGGTAATTACTTCTATTATACTGCAAATCCCGACAGGGGAGATGCTGAATTATTTGTAAAAAATATTTCAGAAGAGACTGAAACAACTATTGCCAGAGGGTTTGGCGGGAAGTTCACAAATAATGAAAAATGGTTTGCCTGCTTTGTTCGTCCAGAATTTATAAAACTGGAAAAAAGCAAAAAAGATAAACCTGAAAACAACCTTTCTATTTTAAATCTGGAAACAGGTGATCAAATTTCTGAGAAATCAGTTAAAAAGTTTATCTTTTCAGAAGATTCAAAATGGATTGCCGTTCAATTTAACAAATCAAAAAAACTAAAGAAGAATAAAAAAATTGGCTCCAAATTATTGTTTAAGGCTCTTGGACAAGAAAATTCACTTGAGTTAAATTTTGTAACTCATTTTGCAATTGATTCGTTATCAAATTACCTGGCTTACACAATTTCCGATACAGCAAAAGGAAACAACGGATTATTTCTTGTTGATTTAACTCAAAATAAATTGACTCCGACTCCGGTGGACACATTAAACAACGGAAACTATGCAAATTTAAGCTGGAGTAAAAAATCAGAACTTGTGTTTACCCGCGCTAAATTTGCTGAAAAAGGGAAAACCGCAAAATCGGAATTGTTAATCTGGAACGGAAAAATAAAATCTTTGGTTGCTGAAAAAGATTATCCCAAAGGATGGATAATTCCGGTTAAAAATAAAGTGTTCTGGTCAAAAGATAACAAAACAGTTTTCTTCGGATTTAAACCATTTGAAGAAAAAGCAGAAGTTAAAAAAGATTCAGCAGATATTTACAGTTACGAAAACATCCTTGAAAAGAAAGGTCTGGATGTATGGCACTGGAACGATCCGTTGATAAAAACAAATGAAAAATTTGAATTCAAAAGAAATAGAAACAAAACTTATGCTGCTGCTTTTAATCTGGCAAAAAACAGTTTTGTACAGTTGGAAGATAAAGAAGTAAAACGAATTAGAATAAAAAAAGACCAAAGTTCATTTCTTGGTTTTTCACAAACTCCTTATCAGAAACTTAAAACCTGGGAAGGCAGTTATTCAGATTATTACATTGTAAATCTGGAAAGCGGAACAAAAGAAAAATTTGCAGAAAAACTTTACGATTATGTTAATCTTTCTGCCGACGGGAAATTTGTTGTTTACTTCTTGAATAAAGAATGGTTTTTATATAATGTAAAAACTAAAGAAACAACCAATGTAACTGCAAAAATTGATGTTCCTTTTGAAGATGAAGATCACGATTACCCGCGCAAAGTTAACTCTTACGGTTTTGGCGGATGGATAAACGGAAGTGAATCATTTTTGATTTATGATAAGTTTGATATCTGGAAATTTTCTACTTCAACAGTAAAAGGAAAAAACATTACTAAAGGAGAAGGCAGAAAAAATCATTTGCAGTTCAGAGTTGTAAAGCTTGATAAAAAATCAAACTGGTTTAAAGCCGATCAAGAATTGTTAATCAGAGCTTACAGCGATAATAAAAAATATACAACTGTATATAAATTGAATCTAAAAAATAACGAACTTGAAATTTTGACGGAAAATTACAAAAAATTTACAATCAGGGCTAAAGCAGAGAAAAACGACAAAGTTTTGTTCACAAGAGAATCTTACAGAGAATATCCTGATTTCTGGATCACTGACACAGATTTTGATTCACCTGAAAAAATTACAAATCTTGGCACTCAAATAAAAAATTACAAATGGGGAACTCCCGAATTAATTGAATGGCTGAGTGATGACGGCATTAAACTACAGGGAATTTTAATAAAACCGGAAAATTACGATCCAAATAAAAAATATCCTGTGCTTGTTTATTACTACAGATTTTTTACTCAGAGAATGTATAATTTCCCTGATATAGTTGTTAACCACAGACCAAATTACGGTGTTTATTCAAGTCACGATTACGTAATATTTTTACCAGATATAAGATTTGAAATTGGTAGACCCGGTCTATCATCTGTAAAATGTCTTGTTCCCGGAATTCAGAAATTAATTGCCGACGGAATTGCAGATGCTGATAAAATTGGTTTGCACGGACACAGCTGGAGTGGTTATCAGACAGCCTTTGTTGTTACCCAGACAGACATTTTCAAATGTGCTGTTGCAGGTGCGCCGGTATCAAATATGACATCTGCTTATGGTGGAATAAGATGGGGAACCGGACTCGCAAGACAGTTCCAATATGAAAGAACTCAAAGCAGAATAGGAGCCAGTCTGTTTGAAGCTCCGCATTTATATATAGAAAACTCACCTCTGTTTTATGCAGAAAGAATTAAAACTCCTCTTCTTATTCAACATGGTGATATAGATGAAGCTGTGCCGTGGTATCAAAGTATAGAAATGTATCTTGCAATGAGAAGATTAAACAAAGATTGTATTTTTCTTCAATACAGAGATGAACCGCATCACCTGAAAAAATATCCGAATAAATTGGATTATTCAATCAAAATGAAAGAATATTTTGATTACCATCTTAAAGGTGAAGAACCGGCGGAATGGATTACTAAAGGTGTTCCTTACACAAAATAATCGGAGAAAAAATGAAAAAGATTTTAATTGCTGTTTTAGTTTTAACTTGTTTAAGTCTTGTCTCCTGTACAAGAGAAGTAAAATCGCAAGTCAGTGAAACAAAAGTAGCTGATTTTGGATTGGTAATTCACGGTGGTGCGGGAAATATTGTTAAGGAAAGATTTTCACCTGAAAAGAAAACCGAATATGAGCAGAAACTTGAAGAAGCATTAAATACAGGTTACGAAATATTAAAAAACGGTGGTGCGAGTCTGGACGCAGTTCAGGCAACAATAAATGTATTGGAAGATTCTCCGCTGTTTAATGCCGGTAAAGGCGCGGTTTTTTCAGCTGAAGAACGTAACGAATTAGACGCATCAATTATGGATGGAAAAACACTTAATGCAGGAGCTGTTGCCGGGGTAATGCACACAAGAAATCCTGTAAATCTGGCAAGATTGGTAATGGATTCTTCCAAACACGTTATGATGGTTGGAGCCGGAGCCGAAGAATTTGGTAAGCAGTTTGACATAGAATTTGTTGATACAGAATACTTTAAAACCGAAAAAAGCTGGAAAGCTTTGCAGAGAGCCAAAGCAAAAGAGAAATCTCTGAATGAAAAAATGGGAACCGTAGGGTGTGTTGCACTTGATAAAAACGGAAACCTTGCAGCAGGTACATCCACAGGCGGAATGACCAACAAAAAATTCAAAAGAGTAGGAGATTCTCCGATAATTGGTGCAGGAACTTATGCAAATAATAACACCTGTGCCGTATCAGCTACCGGTCACGGAGAGTTCTTTATCAGAAACTGTGTTACTCACGATATTTCCGCTTTGATGGAATATAAAAACTTATCACTTAAAGATGCTGCTGATAAAGTTATTATGAAAAAGTTAAAAAATCAGGGTGGAAACGGAGGAATAGTTGCAATTGACAAGAATGGAAATGTTGCTATGACTTTCAACACGCCCGGTATGTTCAGAGGATTCAGATTATCTGGTAAAAAAGCAGTTGTTAAATTATTTGCCGAGTAATTGACGAGAACTTAATTGTCCGGAGGAATCCTGAATAATGAAAAATATTTCTGTTCTGGAACACAGAGGTAAAAAAATATTATATGCGAACCACCAGAATAACAGTGCGCCGCATATTATTGACATTATCAGAGAATCGGAAGAATTAATTATAAAAATGTCTAATCCTGACTTAAGATTGCTGGTTGATATCAGAAATTGCGAAGTAACTCCCGAAGTTGTTGAGCAATTTAAGATAACTGCAAAAAAAATTAAGCAATACAGGAAAAAGACAGCCGTTCTTGGTGTAACTAAAATGCAGAGGGTTTATCTGGTTGCCGTAAATAAATTTTCCGGGATAGAGGCCAGAGCCTTTGATGACGAAATTACGGCCAAAGAATGGCTGGTAACATAAAAAGTTTCAAAAACCCGGTTTTTACCGGGTTTTTTATTAGATTTAATTGATTATTAAATTAAATAGTTTTTTATTTGCATTCTTTCATAAAATAAGGTCTGAAATTGGAAAAATTCTTTTTGCCCGGAGGAAGGTATCAGCTTAAATTCTTTCTCAACCAGGAAATAGATATTAAAGGAAAATCCGTTCTTGTAGTTGGTTCGGGAAGTGAACAAGTAGCGAAAAAACTAGCAGAAGAGAGTGAAAGCGCTGTGCATCTGATAGTTGAAGATTACGATTCTTTAATGAATTCTAAAATAGCGCTTGATCATAATCCGGCGGTTGACGTAAGATTAATGGATTTTGAAATTACTGATTTTAATCAGAATGAATTTGATTTTATATATGCACAGGCTTCTGTTTCCGGATCAAGAAGAAATAAAATCATAAAAGAACTTAAAAGAATTCTCAAACCGGAAGGAATATTCTGTGCTGGAGAAATTGTTAATTTGAAAGAAGATATGCCTGTGTTTTTGCAGGATATCTGGGAAAGTGCAGATTTGGATCCTATGAACATTGGAAAAGTTGATGCATATTATGAAGAGCGCAATTTTGAAGTAGAAGAGACAAAAAATCTTTCAGACATTCTGAAAGAATATTACAGAATAAATGAAAAAATGCTTCCTGAAACCAAAGAAGGTTTATCTGAACAGGAAAAAAGCTACTATAAAAAACTGATAAAAAGAGTTAGTCACGAATCTGGTGTTTATCTTAAACAGGGTGGCGACAGCTACATTGGATTTTACGTTTTAGTTATGAGGAAGAAATAAGTGAAAAAAGGCGATATTGTTGAAGTAAGTATTGAATCTTATGCTTTTGAAGGAAAAGGTGTTGCAAAAGTGCAGCTTGAAGGAACTCCCGATGATAAAAAATTTACGGTTTTTGTAGAAGGAGCTTACCCCGGAGATACGGTTAAAGCATTTATACGTAAAAAAAAGAAAAACTATGCGGAAGCAAAAATAGAAGAAATTTTAGTCAAATCACCTGAAAGAATTGATGCCAGATGTAATTTTTTTCAGAATTGTGGCGGCTGTAAACAGCAGGATCTTGACTATAAAATTCAAACAAAATATAAGCAGGCGCAGGTAACCGAAACATTTGAGCACATTGGCGGACTCACAGATTTTGAAAATGAGGAAATAATTGCCGGTAAAAACCAGTTCTTTTACAGAAATAAGATGGAATATTCCTTTTCTGACAAGCGCTGGATACCAAAAGAAGAACTGAATTCAGAAGAAGAAATTACTGACAGAAACTTTGCTTTGGGTCTGCATATTCCCCGCATTTTTGATAAAGTTCTCGATATAGATGAATGCTTTTTAATGTCTGAACTAAGCAACAAAATACTTAACGCCACAAGAAATTTTTTCAAATCAAGAGGAGTTTCCGTATACAACACAAGAAATCACGTTGGATATTTGAGAAATCTGGTGATAAAAGAATCACATTTTACGCACGATTTGATGGTAAATCTGGTAACTCACGAAGATAATCCTGAATTAATGAAAGAATATACAGAACAATTGCTTTCAGAAGTTCCGCAGATAACAACCGTTATAAACAACGTAAATACAAGAAAAGCGCAGGTTGCACTTGGTGATTATGAAAAAGTTTATCATGGTGACGGATATATTTACGACCAAATTGGTGAGTATAAATATAGAATTAGTGCTAATTCATTTTTCCAGACTAACACTCTTCAGGCGCAGCCCTTATACCAAACTGCACTTGATTATGCAGATATTAAAAAAGAAGATATTGTTTACGATCTTTATTCCGGTGCAGGAACAATTTCTTTATATATATCTAAATTTGCAAAGAAAGTTTATGCAATTGAATCTGTTGAACCTGCTGTTGAAGATGCCAAAATGAACAGTAAATTCAACAATGTTGATAATGTTGAATTTATTTTGGGTGATTTGAATAAATCATTTTTGCCGGTTATTAAAGAGCAGAATATTCCAAATCCCGATATAGTTATTGCAGATCCGCCAAGAAGCGGAATGAATCCTAAAACAGTTAAGGATTTACTGAAAATAGCTCCAAAACGAATAGTTTATGTAAGCTGCAACCCTGCTTCTCAGGTAAGAGATATCACAATGCTGATAGAAGGCGGATATAAGTTAAAGAAAATTCGTCCGGTTGATATGTTTCCGCAGACTTACCACATTGAAAATGTAGCACTTCTTGAAAAATAAATTTTATGCCGATTCTGTTCAGGATCGGCAGCCCTTTCTCTAAATCTCAAAATTGTATTTAAATGAAAAACTGTATCAAATTGTTACAATTTTTTGCTGGTTTAAATAACAGAAATTTCGAAATGTTATCTAATCATAGCTTGCTGAATTAATGGTGTTAAAGCTGTGCAAAGAGTTGACAAAATTTCTATCGCCAAAAAATGACTAAAAATAAGCGTTTGGAACAATTTTTGTTTGAATAACCGGATTAGATATAAATTAATTCGAAAATGGAGGCAAAATGAAATCAAATGCTACTAAATGGTTATTCTCTCTTTTAGTGACTACCGTTTTAATGTCAGCATCTGTTTTTGCAAGTATTGATTCAACAGATACTGGCGGCGGCTCGGGCAGTAATTTCTCAGAAATTTTTTCTGATGGGCCAAGAATGCTTGATATAACTGACAATAATACAATTATTGTTAAAAGCACTGATAAAACAAAAAAAGTATATATTCCTTCAAGAAACAGAAGTTATACTTCCGGTACTTTTAAGGGAACTCAGGATGGAAATACAATTAAATTTTATTGTATAGATATTAATACCGGATTAAAATGGAATTCTGAATATACGTATGATGGCGAAACTTCAGTTCAATTGTCATACGTATTAAACAACTATTATCCTTTTGCAGGCAGACAATTTTCAAGTGGTTCTCTTTATTTAAGTGAAACAGAAGAAGCTGCAGCAACACAGCTTGCAATTTGGCATTTCAGTGATAATATTGATATTTCCAACTCAACTCCGGCAAATGTTCTTGCAGCGGCTCAAACTATAATTGCCGATGCAAATGCAAATGCTGTTACTCCGAACAAAACTATTGTTATAAATATTCCTAACAATCAGACTTTCAAAGTTGGCGAACCAATAAAATTCTTGGTGGAAGTTTACAACGAATACAACGCACCTGAACCTGGTGTTACAGTAAACTTGTCGGCAACAGGAGGAAATCTTTCTCAAGCAGCTGCTACAACCAACTCAACAGGTGTAACTGATACTTTACAAATTACTCAGTCAGGCGCAGGCTCTGCAACAATTACTGCAAAAGGTGAAGTTATGCTTTCCGTTGGTGCCAGATTTGTAAAAAAAGGCGCTCCAAACAGTTCTCAGAAACTGGTTTTAGCTTCTCCTGCAAAATCAGAAGTAGAAGTTTCTTCCACTGTTAACTGGTATGGCGAACCTGACTTAACTGTTTCAAAAACTGGTAGTGTTCAGACTGTAAGTCACGGTGATCAAGTAACTTATACAATCACGGTTCAAAATAAAACTACTGCAAGTGCAGCTGCAACAGATGTAAAAGTATCAGATGTATTACCTTCTGAATTAACAAGTGTGTCAACAAGCGGATCCGGAAGTTATGATATCAATTCAGGTATCTGGTCAGTTGGTGATTTAGCTGTAGGTGAATCAAAAACATTAACAATCACTGCAACTGTTGATTTGAATTCTTCAGGAAATTCAGGATTTGGTTTGGGACCGGCAGCAGATTACAATCTGTTTGTATTGAACAATATAAAAGAAGCTCGTTCCGATACTGAAGGAAAAATAGCTGTGGGAAGAGATGCGGTTTTCCATAACTACAGTGTTGGTGACAAACTATCTCCTAACAGCGGCGATGTTTTAATTGTAAACAGAAAGCTTACTTTCAATACAGGCCGAGTTTATAATGGGCAGGCAGTATACGGCAACTTTATCGATACAACTCATGCCAATCTGGCCGACGGCGGAATCA
Source organism: Rhodothermaceae bacterium (assembly GCA_041725875.1). Classification (GTDB taxonomy): domain Bacteria; phylum Bacteroidota; class Ignavibacteria; order Ignavibacteriales; family Melioribacteraceae; genus JBGRQB01. The sequence goes on along the minus strand of JBGRQB010000022.1, from coordinate 17,709 downwards.
GAAAAGAAAAAAATGTTATAGATTTCAGTTATGCAAAAACTTATCTGAAAAATCTTTCAAAACAATTATTTGCAATTACTCCTAATGGAACAGTTACACACGACGGATATGGCAGACTTGATTTTGTAGGAACCAACGATACATTAAACGTATTCCTTGTTGACAAAGCAACAAGCAGCTTGAATATCAATCATTACAGCATAAATATTCCTGAAGGTTCTCTTGCAATTATCAACTATGCAGGAAAAAATCTTACTTTCCAGAGCGCAGGTTATGAAGTTAACGGGGTTTCAGCTTCAGGCGAAACTAACGAAACTCACAGAAAAGTCGGATCAAAAATATTGTTAAACTTCTACCAGGCTAAGAACCTTAATGTTCTTGGCGGAATCGGTATTCTGGGATCAATATTAGCTCCAAATGCCAGTTTAACTTATGAAATCGGAGTAATTTACGGTCAGGTAATAGTTGAAAATGTTATAAAAGCTCATCAATTCAACTGGGTACAATTTGATGGCGAAATTAAAATTGAAAAAACAATTACAAATGTTGCGGAAATATTAAGCTACAATGAAATTAACAGTCAGATGGATAATGATCCGGGAGTTAATTTCTCATTTGCTTCAATGGAAGCGCAGTTAATTACAGATATAGATCCTATTGACAGTGATTTACCGGAAGAATTTGAGCTTCAGCAAAATTATCCTAATCCGTTTAATCCTTCAACTGTAATTGATTTCTCAGTTCCTTCTGACGGAAACTACAAAATCAGTGTATATAATATTGTAGGACAAAAAGTAGCTGAGTTGTTAAATAAAGAGTTGGCTGCAGGAAAATATTCAGTTAAATTTAACGGCAGTTCAATGGCAAGTGGTATTTACTTCTACAAACTGGAAGGCAAGGGAGTAAATATTACCAGAAAAATGATAATGATTAAGTAATTACAAAATAAAAAAATGCGATAAATCAATTGCAAAGGCAGGTTTTAAACCTGCCTTTGCAGTTTAAAAATCTTGTATCTTTTTGCATTATTCTTTAATTTTGTATTCTTTGATAGAAATGAATTTGTTTATATAAGGAGATAGAGATGAAAAGGACTTTTCAGCCAAGTAACCGTAAAAGAAGAAACAAGCACGGTTTCAGAGCAAGAATGGCTACTAAAAACGGAAGAAAAGTATTGGCCAGAAGAAGAGCTAAAGGTAGAAAAAGACTAACTGTTAGCGACGAATAAAATTGAAACGAAATAGTCTTTCGAAAATAGAGAGGCTTACTAGAAAAAAAGATTTTGATTTAGTTTATTCAACCGGTAGAACTCTATATTCTAAAAAAAGAAAATTGAAAGTTACGTTTGTTACGCGCAATGTAGTTGAAAGACCCGGTGTTAAGTTTGCTGTAGGGGTATCTAAAAGAGCCGGAAATGCAGTTTGGAGAAATAGAGTGAAACGATTGCTTAGAGAGTCGTACCGGTTGAATAAACATAGTTTGATTGAAAAACTTGAAGAAACAGAAAAAGAATTGCTCGTAGTGTTTTCTCCTAATTCAATTAATCAGAAGAGACACAAGCATATAAAGTTAGATTATATTTATGACGAAGTTATCTATTTAATTGAGCAGCTCGGAAAAAGCATATAATGCGTAAAATATTTATTTTTTTAATTAGAATTTATCAAAAATTTATATCCCCTCTAACCCCGCCCTCCTGCCGATTTTATCCCTCTTGTTCAGAATATGCTGTGCAGGCTTATCAAAAGTACGGAGTATTTAAAGGAACAGCTATGGCAATATGGCGGATACTAAGATGCAATCCTTTCAATAAGGGCGGATATGATCCAGTAAAATAAAACGGAAAAAGATTATGGATAAGCAAAGTACGATTGGTATCGTTTTGATAGGTTTAATTTTAGCTGTCTGGCTAATGATGCAGCCTAAACCACAACCTGTTCCACCAGTAAAAAAGGATACTGTTGTTCAAACTATTCCTCAGAATAAACCTGTAACACAACCAGCAGCTACAGGAACTCAGGAAACTTCTAAAACTCAAATTAACGCAGATACGGAAAATAATCCATTTGCTTCTTCTGTTGAGCCTGAAAAAATTATTACCGTTGAAACAGATTTGGTAAGAATGGAATTAACAAGTCGCGGCGGTAAAATCAGAAGATATTTCCTTAAAGATTATAACACCTGGTACGATTCAAAAAATCCTGAAAATGCACCCTGGTATAAAAAATGGGTTCAGCTTGTTAATACCAGCAGAGGCGGCGGTGATCTGGATCTAGTGTTTGTTACAAAAAACGGCCAGCTTGTTAATACATCTTCAATTGCTTTTACAAGAAACGAAACCGATTATCACTATAAAGTTTCCGGTCAGGATTCAATTACAATTGCTTATACACTTCCTGTTGCAGAAGGAAAATCAATTGTTAAAACATATACATTTTTCGGCAACAGCTACGGTTCCATTATAGATATAGAGTTAAAAGGTCTTCAGGATGTTATGGGAGCCTACAGATATGATCTTGTTTGGAAAAACGGATTAAACTTTGTTGAAAGAAACTCAATGGAAGAAGCTCAAACAGCAAATGCTTCTGTTTATATGGCGGAAGAGCAACTTGTTGTAGATGCTGCTGCAGATGAAACTGAAAAGAAAGAACTTAATGGTAACATTGATTGGATTGGAACAAGAAATAAGTATTTTGGTCTGATTTTATCTCCATTAAACAGATATTCAGATAACAGTGGTGCTTACATTGAAGGTATGCACACTAAGGGCGCAAAAGGTGACGAAAGAGAATATTACGATATTCAGCTAAAAGTGCCGTTAAATCGTACTAATTATCAGAAAGATTCATTCCAGATGTATTTTGGCCCAATGGATTACGACATTCTGAAATCATACGGAAAAAACTACGAATCAATGTATGAATTCGGAAACTTTATGGGAATGTCATTTATTACGCGCCCGATTTCAGAATACTTCCTGTTACCATTGTTTAAGTTTTTACATCAGTTTATACCTAACTACGGTATTGTAATTATAATATTCTCTTTAATTATAAAACTTGTTTTATTCCCGTTGACAAAGCAATCTTACAAGTCAATGAACAGAATGAAACTTTTACAGCCGAAAATTGCTGAAATTAAAGAACAATATAAGAATGACCCGCAACGTGTTCAGAAAGAAACAATGAATCTCTACTCCAAATATGGAGTGAACCCAATGGGCGGCTGTTTACCAATGGTATTACAGATGCCTATCTTGTTTGCATTGTTTACATTCTTTAAAACAACTCTTGATTTAAGACATCAGCCGTTTGTTTTATGGATTGATAATCTTTCATCACCTGACGTGCTGTTTAACTTGCCATTCACAGTTCCGTTTTTAGGAAATGAAATTAGTGGTCTGGCTCTCTTCCTTGGTATTACCATGTTCCTTCAGCAGAAAATGTCTGTTTCAGATCCGGCACAAAAAGCAATGGTTTACACAATGCCTGTTATGATGACTGTCCTTTTCAACAGCTTTGCTTCAGGTCTTAACCTTTATTATGCAATGTTTAACTTGTTCTCAATTATTCAGCAGAAGTTGGTTAACAATAAAACTACTGAACTTGAACCGGTTAAAAATCCTAAAAAGAAAAGCGGATTTATGCAGAGAATGATGGACGCTGCCGAGCAGAAACAGAAAGAACAACAGCAGATGACAACTAAGAAAAAAAGAAAATAACTTTGAAAGTTATATAAATTAAAAAACGCCACCTTGAGTGGCGTTTTTTTGTTATTGCAATTTTGATGGAAAATAGTTTAAATGAGAAGTTGTAAAATTGCGAGATTATATTGAAATTTTTGAAAAGCATATTATTACTGGCAATCTTTCTGAATGTATTATTTGCCCAGCAAAAAACTACATTCGAACTTGAGTATAAAACAAAAAAACTTCCTTTTGGTCTGGAACAGAAGCAGTCGGTCTATACACCGGAAATCACTCTGGTTCTAAGTGGAGGAGGGAGCAGAGGACTATGCCAGATTGGGATATTAAAAGCTTTTGAAGAAAACAATATTAAATTTGATGCAATTGTCGGCACAAGTATGGGCAGCATTATTGGCGGACTCTACGCCTCTGGTTACAACGTTGCTGATTTGGAAAGAGTTGGTGTCAGTCCGGAATGGAAAAATTTTAGTCGTGCAAGTAAAACCGACAGAAGTGAGCTTTTTGTTGAGCAGAAAATAGCAGAAGATAAAGCGTTTCTTACTTTGCGTCTCGACGGATTAAAACCGGTAATCCCTAACTCACTTAATACCGGGAAAAAAATTGGTACTTTCCTGAACAGTCTGGTTTTTCAGGCTCCGCTGCTTGTTGAAAATGATTTCAGTCAGCTGCTCTATAATTATAAAGCAGTTGCAACCGATTTAATTAAAGGAAACGCTGTAATTCTTAATGACGGTTCCATTGTAAAAGCTATGCGCGCAAGCTCAAGTGTTTCTTTACTTTTACCACCGGTGAGGATGGATTCTCTTCTTCTTGCAGATGGCGGACTTGTCTCAAATATTCCGGTTGAAATTGCAAAACAGGATAATCCTGATTTTATTATAGCTATTAATACTACCAGTCCGCTCAGAACCGAAAAAGAATTGCGCCTTCCCTGGAATGTTGCAGATCAGATAGTGAGCATCCCTATACAGATTAACAACAAAAGAAATCTCGCACTTGCTGATTTTGTAATTAATCCTGATCTGGGAAAACAAAACGGGACTAACTTTTCAAATCAGGATAGTCTTATTGAAAAAGGATATATTGCTGCAACACAAGAAATTTCAAATTTGAAAGAAACGATAAAAGAAAAAGCGTTTGAATTAATAAATGGAAATGAAGAAGAAAATTTGAACATCACTTTTTCTGAAGAATATAAGCCGGAAGAAGAGTTATTAAAAGGCAAACTTAAACAATACAAAAAAATAACTAAATCAGTTTTGCTGTATGAAGTTTCGGAAATTTTCAGAACAGGAAATTACGAAGATATTAAAGTAGTGCTGGAAAAAGAAAACAGCAAATATCAGCTCTCTCTGGATATTAAATACAATCCAATTGTAAGAAAAATTAATCTTAACGGATTTTCAGATAAATTTTGTTCAGAAGCAAAAACTTGTTTTCAGGGAATCTTAAATAAGCCGTATAATGCGGCAAAGCTTTCTACCCGACTTGTAAAAATTCTGGAAATTTACAGAAAAAATAATCATTCGCTAAGTGAAATTTCTCAAATAGCATTTGATAAGAATACCGGAATTCTTGAAGTTAATATTGCCGAAGGAAAAATTGATGCAATAATTGTTGAAGGAAATCATAAAACAGATAAAGGAATTATTATCCGTGAAATTCCCCTTGCTCAAGGCGAAATATTTGATACGGAAAAACTTGCCGAAGGATTAACAAATCTTCAAAGCTCAAATCTTTTTAATGAAGTTGAATTAAGCATAAGACAGGTTAACAATAAAAACCAGCTTGTAATTAAGGTTGAAGAAAAAATAACAGGCGTGGCGCGCTTTGGTTTAAGAATAGATAACGAATATGCTACTCAGATAGCAATCGATTTAAGAGACGAAAATGTACTTGGCAGCGGAACCGAGCTTGGTGCTACTTTTAAAAGTGGTCTGAGAAATCATTCTTTGATTTTTGAACATAAATCAAACAGAATATTTGATACTTATCTCACTTACAAAATTCAGGGATATTATCATCACAAAGAAGTAAAAGTTTACGGTCGTCAAGACCCGACTGACGGAAAAGGGAATGATGTTGACAGAACAGAAGTTGCCCGTTATAATAAATCCTTTTTTGGCGCTTCAATGGGACTCGGAACCCAGGTTGAAAGATTTGGAAATATCCTGATGCGTTTTAGCTATGAACGTAATAAAATAACAAGTATTCACGATTTTGAAGATGACGAAGTCAGTTTTAATCTGTTTCTTCTTAATTTATCAATGCACATAGATTCGCAAAATCAATATCCCTTTCCCACAAAAGGGTTCAACGTAAAAACCGAATATGAATCAGCTCTGCCTCTTTTTGATTCGGAGATAAGCTACACTAAATTTTTCTTTAACTATACGGGATATTTTCCGCTTCTGGAAGATCATACGCTTTTCACTCGTTTCGATATCGGATTTGGTGATCAGACAATGCCATTTACAAAACATTTCTCTTTTGGGGGTCAGCAAAGCTTCTTTGGTATGAGAGAAAATGAATATACAGGAAGACAAATTTTTATCTCCTCAATTGGTTACAGATACAAACTGCCGATTAAAATTATAGTTGATACTTATCTTAAAGTGAGATACGATATTGGATCTATCTGGGCTGAAAAAGAAGCTTTAAGATTAAAAGATATGAAACATGGCGTTGGGGTTTCACTTGCGCTTGAAACACCTCTCGGACCCGCAGAGTTTTCTTATGGACACAGTTTTACATTCAAAAACGGGATATTCAAAAAAGGTGTAATTCCGGGAGAAAGTTATTTTTATTTTACAATTGGTTATTACTACTAGAACCGCAGTTTAATCTTCACATTCGTCGCGCTGACTCTGTTCAGCTTTTGCTTCATATATTCGCGACATACAATCATTTCCGGTTTTTAAATAATGACTGGCAAGAAAATTGAAAACTTTACTTTTGCAATCCACAAATTCAACTGCATTTTCCACAAACTCAATAATAGCACGGTTGGTGAGGGTATCCATTTCATAATCAAACAAACTGATTAAATTAAGAAATGGTTCATATTTGAAAGGTTTTACATTAATTGTTTTAACATAGTAATTAAATGCATAATCGTTGCAGCCGAATTTTGTTTCAAAAATTGTGGCAGTCCAGTAAAAAACTTCATAAGACTGATGCTTAAATTCAGATGAAATTTTATCTGTAAAAAACTTTAATTCATCAGGGGATAAAGTCGGGTTTGCAAGCAAAATTTTGAACAGATTAAGATCATCAATTTTTTTGAAAATCAAAATTTGAAAAGCATCAAAAAGTGCATCGATTGAATTTGAATCGCGAAAAAGTTTTTCAAGATTATGTCTTAAGTTTTTTTCCACAAAAAACCTGGCTGAAAATAAATAAGTGTAACTGAATTAAAACGTTTAATTATAATAAAAACCCGGTTAAAAAACCGGGTTTTTTATCTATAACTTGTTAAGCAGATGTTTTTTTCTTGTATGAGGATCAAGATAGAGTTTTCTCAAACGAATTGATTCAGGAGTTACTTCCACAAGTTCGTCATCATTTATAAACTCAAGAGCTTCTTCCAGAGTATATTTGATTGGAGGAGCAATCTTTGCTGCTTTATCGGCTCCGGAAGCACGCATATTTGTAAGTTTTTTACCTCTTTGAACATTTACTTCAATATCTACATCTTTGTTGTATTCACCAAGAATCTGACCCTGATAAACAACATCACCCGGTTCAATAAAGAATTTACCGCGATCCTGAAGAGAATCAAGAGCATAAGCAGTTGCAGGTCCAGTTTCCATTGAAATGAGCACTGAACTTATTCTGCGCGCAATTGAGCCTTTGAAATATTCATATTGATAAAAACGATGGTGCATATCTGCTTCACCGGCAGTTGCTGTAAGAATTTTATTTCTCAAGCCCATTAATCCTCTGGAAGGAATACGAAACTCGATACTGTTAAGTGAACCTTTTGTATCCATTTTTACCATTTCGCCGCGACGATTACCAACCAGTTCAATTACTTTGCCGGCATATTCCTGCGGAACATCAACAGTCAATATTTCAATCGGTTCAGCTTTTTTACCATCAATTTCTTTGTAAATTACTTTTGGAGGGCCAACCGCAAGCTCGTAACCTTCTCTTCTCATTGTTTCAATTAACACTGAAAGATGAAGAACTCCTCTTCCGGAAACTTTTAATGTTTCAGGGGAGTTTGTTTCTTCGAGTCTGAGCGCAACATTACTCTGAAGCTCTTTATATAAACGATCGCGCAGCTGACGCGAAGTGACATATTTTCCTTCTTTTCCGTTAAACGGAGATTTATTTACAGTAAAGAACATACTGATAGTTGGTTCATCAATTGCAAGAATAGGCATTGGTTCCGGATTTTCAGAATCGGCAATTGTATCACCTATATCTATATCTTCAACACCAACAACCGCGCAAATATCTCCGCAATTAACTTTTTCTACTTCCTGTTTGCCTAAGCCGTCAAAAACATAGAGCTGTTTTATTTTTGTCGGCTGGATTGAACCGTCACGTTTTACAAGAGATAAACTTCCGCCTTTTTTAAGATCACCGCGGAAAATTCTTCCTATTCCAATTCTTCCCACATAATCGCTGTAATCGAGAGTTGTAATCTGCATCTGCACAGTTCCCTCATTTCTTTCTGGTGATTCAATGTGATTCAGAATTGTATCAAGCAGGGGAGAAAGATCTTTTCGTTCTTCTTCAAGCTCATTTATTGCCCAGCCGCTTCTTCCGCTTGCATAAACAACAGGAAATTCAAGCTGTTCTTCATCTGCATCCAGTTCAATGAAAAGATCATAAACTTCGTCAAGAACCTCTGCCGGACGGTTATCAGGACGGTCAATTTTGTTAATAACTACAATTGGTTTAAGATGAAGCTCAAGAGCTTTTTTTAGCACAAAGCGGGTTTGGGGCATCGGGCCTTCAAACGCATCTACAAGAAGCAGAACACTATCTGCAAGCTTTAAAACACGTTCAACTTCGCCACCAAAATCGGAGTGACCCGGAGTATCTATTACATTAATTTTGGTGTCTTTATAATTAATACTTATGTTTTTTGATAAAATTGTAATTCCACGCTCTTTTTCCTGATCGTTGGAATCAAGTACTCTTTCTGCAACAACCTGGTTTGCTCTGAAAATGTTGCACTGTTTTAAAATCTGATCCACCAGCGTTGTTTTACCGTGATCAACGTGAGCAATTATTGCAATATTCCTGAATTCTTTCACTTATTCTCCTTTTCCTAAAATAAATCCGGCCATAAGCCGGATTTTACATCAACCAATTTTATATTCTTCGTCGGAACCCTTTTCCCTGCACCTCGTGAATATTGTTTATAATCACAAAGGCATCTTCATCTATTTTCTTAATTATATGTTCAAGTTTACTTAACTCTCTTACCGTAACGACTGTAAGTATTACATCACGATCGATATTTTTATACAAACCTCTGGTTTTGAAAGCTGTACAACCTCTACTCAGATTTTCCATTATTGCATCTGCAATTTCTTTATTCTTTTCAGAAATTATTAATGCCTGACGCGCATAATCAAAACCGTCTATAATTACATCAATAAGTTTTGATGATACAAACAACAGGAAGAACGCGTAAAGTGTTAATGAAAGAGCAGGACGAGCTTCTGAAAGTCCTTTTGCCTCAATAATAACACCTGCAAATGCAATTACGAAAAAGTCGATGATCATAATTGCCTGTCCCGGCTTCAAACCTTTACGTTTCTGTAAAATTGCAGCAACAATATCAGAACCGGCTGTTGTTCCTCTGAATTTGAAGATTATTCCCAGACCAACACCAAGAAGCGTTGCACCAATTAAGATAAGAAACAGAAAATCATTTTGGTATAAATCCCTTACTGCTTGAGTGTTTTGTATAGGATAACCAATTCCGAGTCCGAGCAAGTCACCGCGAACTAGATCTATAAAAAGTGAGTTTAGGGTAAATCCGAAAAACGTTCTTACTCCGAATCGTTTACCCAATTCTCTAAATCCCCAAATAAAAAGGGGAACGTTAATCATCCATAGTGAGATACCTACGGGTATTTTGTTTCCAGATACATAATGGATTGCCATTGCCAGACCGCTTGCTCCGCCCGGTACAACCTTAGCGTCAACAAGAAAAACACCAATCCCTACAGCCATTATAAATGACCCCATCGCAATAAACAGATAATCCATTATTGGATATTTTTTCAGCAATTTTGACATATTATTAACCCTTCTTTTAACTTTTTACTATCAAAATTATGCACATTTATAAATAAGTCTATCTGAAAACAAAAGCAAAATTATATTAAATCGCAAAAAAATTCTCGATTAAATTTCACTTTTTAAAGTTAAATTAACACACTATGATCGTATTTATAAATCTTTTATTTATGTTTGCGAAGTTGAAGATTTCAGGAGCGGAAAAATGAAGAAAAGTTTTATTCACGGATTTGAATATAATGATTGGGCAAACCGACAAATAATTGCATATTTAACCGAAATTAAAGACTTTCCGGATAGATGTGTCGACTTAATGGCGCATATAATTGCAGTGCAGGATTACTGGTTTGACAGACAGGTAAATAAAAGCATCTATCTGATAGATTTGTGGGAAAAATATTCGCTTCTGGAATTGAACCATCTTAATCAGGCCAGCACATCAATGTGGGTTGAGTATATTGAAAAGACAAAAGAGAAAGATTTTAAGGAATTGTGCGGCTATTATAATGAAGAAGGAGTTGCACTTGATATTTCAGCCGGTGATATTATAAATCACATTTTGAACCATTCTGCATATCATCGCGGACAAATAAACTTTTTACTCAAGAATAGTGAAATCCCACCTGTAAATGTTGATTTTAATCAATATGCGAGCTTTTAGTAAGCTCAGATAAAATTACAGAAGATGCACAGGCGACGTTCAGAGATTCAACCCGTCCCTTTTTAGGGATGGTAATCTTTTCGGTACACAGATTCAGAAGTTCATCTGTGGGGCCGTTTGCCTCGTTTGAAAATACAATCACATTTTTCCCCTGCGGTTCATAAGAATATAAAGGTTCGCCATCCATATCAGCAGTAAGAATAGAAAATTTCTTTGATTTCAAATCTTTCAGAGTTTCCAGAAAATTTTCAGAAGTAACAATATTCAGAGTTAAAGCCGCGCCCATAGAAGAACGTAAAACTTTTGAATTGTAAACATCTGCAGAAGTTTCACTGACTATTATTGTTTTAACACCAAACCAGTCGCAGTTACGCAAAACAGCTCCCATATTACCGGGATCGGAAACATTTTCAAGAGCAATAATTAACTCTTCATTAAAATTGATGTTCTGCTTTTCAGGAATTTGCATAACCGCAGCAATACCCTGAGGAGTTTTTGTATCAGATATTTTGTTAAACTCAGATGATTTTACTACTTCAACAGATTTTCCGCTGATTTTTATCAATCGGATAAAATCGTGATTATTTTGCTCAAAATCGGGAGTAACCAATATTTGCTCGCACAAATACCTGCTGCTCAAACCCTGTTCTACAAGTCGTTTTCCTTCAATTATAAAACGTTTTTGCAGTTTCCTGTATTTCTTATTTTGAAGAGAAGCAATCTCTTTTAGTTCATTTTTTGTAATTGTCATAATCATCTCTGAATTTACGATTCAAATATAAATCTAAAAAAAATAAAAAAGTATTGATGAAATATATTTTTTACTTGAATCATATTGATAAAACCTGTAGATTAGGAATCTCAAAATTATGATAAAAGCTGGCGTAGCTCAGTTGGTAGAGCAGCTGATTTGTAATCAGCCGGTCGGCGGTTCAAGTCCGTTCGCCAGCTCCGGGATTAAGGCCTTTCGAAAGAAAGGCCTTTCTTATTTTAAAAATTCTTATCTAGTACATTTCCAAAGTTTTCGTTTTTCGATTATGAAATCCTCTATTACTTTAGTTGAATAAAAGATTTAGTCCAAAATAATGATTTCAGTCGATTTGAAACTCCTTAGGTATTATTTTTCACCAATTTCAGATTAAAATGAGGGCTTTATGGTAAAGGTTAAAATTATTATTTTGTTTGTATTAATTTCAATGATGTTAGTTAATTGTAAATCAGAAAGTGAAGAAATTTTACTTCCACCAACAGAAACTAGTTTTGACTGGAGAGAAAAAGGAATAATAACTCCTGCCAAAAATCAAGGGGCTTTCGGAACTTGCTGGTCATTTGCAACTGCCGGGGTTATTGAAGCAATGATTAAAAAAGAATTAAATATAGATACTGATCTTTCAGAGCAATATTTAATTAATTTGAGTCCAGAGCACGGTCCAATTGGTACAATAAAGTTTGTAAAAAATACTGGGATTTTGTTAGAAAAAAATCTGCCTTATCAAGGAAATAAAAATGCTAATTATAAGAATAATTCACAAGTTGATTAGAAAGTTAAAAATGCAGAATTGATTAATCTGACTCGATTATCCGCTCAAAAACGAATTGATTCTATAAAAGTTTTAATTGAAACTATAGGACCTGTTTCAACTCATATGACTTATGCTCCGAAATACGATGCTTATACAGGAGGAGTTTATGTTCACGATGGTTCAGCCATAGGTGGGGGACACATTGTTGTATTAGTTGGCTGGAAAGATGACCCGGAAATTAAAAATGGTGGTTATTGGATTGTAAAAAATTCTTACGGTTCTGACTGGGGTGAGAATGGATTTTTCAGGATAGCTTATGATGAATTAGAAATAGCAATCTACTACGTTTGTGTTGCAAGCGGAGTAGTCAAAATGTAAAAATTAAATAAAACCCTGAGTAGATCAGGGTTTTATAATTTATTCATTTCTTAAAATTTCTATTGGGTTTGTTTGTGAAGCTTTATAGGCTTGAATGCCGACAGTCAGAAAAGCTGTTAACAGGGTAATTAATCCGGCGGCTATAAAAATTAAAAAATTTATTTCGGTTTTATAGACATAACTATCCAGTATTTTTTGTGAAATATAATAAGCCGCAGGCCAGGCGAAAAGGTTAGAAATCAAAACCCAAATCATAAATTGATTTGTCAATTTAAACACAATTTTATTTATGCTTGAACCTAATATTTTTCTTATTCCAATTTCTTTTTTGTTTTTTTCGGCTATAAACATTGCCAATCCAAATAAACCTAAACTAGAAACAATCATTGTAAAAAGTGTAAATAAATTAATTACTGAAGAACTTTTATATTCAGTTTCGTAAAGAGATTCATATTCCTGATTTATAAAATTATATTCGAATGGTGAATTTATATTAAATTCATTCCAAATATCTTTTATATAATTCACAGCGGTTTTAGTTTGCTTACCATCAATTTTTAGAATCATTATACCGCCATAATTATATGGATTTAGTTTTTCAACAAAATAAACACGATTACCAATTTCTGATTTTAGGGACTGATAATTAATATCTTTAACAACTCCAATAATTTGGTAAGATAAATTCCTGATCTTTATCAATTCACCTATTGGGTTTTTAATTTGGGTGCTTTGAAGAAATGTTTCATTAACAATAATTTTTTGATTTAAATCAGAAGGAATTTTTTTATCAAAAAATCTACCTTCAACTAATGAAATATTTAGTGTTTCAAAAAAATCAAAGTCTACAACAGATTGTATTATATCTACACTCTTTAATTCATTGTTAATATTTACAGGAATGGAATTTCTCCAATTTGTATTGATGAAATTATTCCAATGACCGGTTACATTAGAGATTAATGAAGACTCCAACATTTTATCTTTTACAACTGAATATTTCTCAGCAACATTTTCCTTTAATGGAATATATAGAAGATTTTCAGTGTTAATTCCAAGTTTTTTATTTTGGATATAATCAAATTGCTGATACATAACTCCAGTACAAACAAGTAAAATTGTTGCCATCGAAAATTGAATTATGACTAATGTTTTTCTGAACTTTGAACCAGAACTTTTTGTGAAGCCTTTTAAAATTTTAACAGGAGTAAAAGCTGATAAATAAAATGCAGGGTAGGTCCCGGAGATAATTCCAGTTAGCAGAATAGTGATACAAAAAGTTATCACAAGATTAAAATTAGGAAAATTGAAAGAGAGCTTTTTTCCAGTCAAATAGTTAAATTCTGAAATGGTTGAAGCTATTATAATTAGTGAAATAACTCCACTAATAACAGAAGTGATAATTGATTCACCATAAAATTGTTTTATCAGATTTAATCTGTCTGCGCCGATAGTTTTACGCAGTCCAATTTCCTTTAACCTTGAAGAAACTCTTGCTGTAGATAAATTCATAAAATTTATACAGGCAATTAACAATACAAATACAGCAATGGTTGTAAAAATATAAATGTATTTTTTATCACCCAATTTTATATAACTTCTGGTATAATTCCTTCCATCCAAATAAATTTCTGATAAAGGCTGCAATCTGAATTTCACACCACCTCTTACTTGCGCTGATCCGTTATTAAATGCTGAAGCTGTAATATCTTTACCGGTTTTTATTATATCAGCCTCATCATTCATATAGAGAAAAGTTATGTAATTAAAAGCCCCCCAGCTAGAACCACCATCAGAAATAATATTTTTATACTTCATAGGGTTGATGTAATCAAACTGAATATGAGAATGTTCAGGAACATTTTGCATTACTGCCGAAACAAAATACGTTTTATTTTCGATTAATATTTCTTTACCTCTTGAGTCAGAAGTTCCAAAATATTTTTGTGATAGTTTTTCACTAATTATTATACCATCTTTATTTTGAAATGCAGAATTAATTTCTCCATAAAGAAAAGAAAAACTGAAAATTTCGAAAAATGATTTATCAGCCATAATTCCCTTATCTTCATAAAAGGATTTATTATTCACAGTAAAAACTTTTCTGTTCTGATTATACAATCGGCAGGAGTTTTTAACATCTGAAAAATTTTGCTTTGTAACATCTGCAATTGGAAATGGTGTTCCTTCAAAACCGTTCCATTCATTTTTTTCCCAGTCACCAACTACACGATATATATTTTCATAATTCTCATTAAACTTGTCGTAACTTAATTCATCATTAACCCATAACATAATTAGAAAAGCACAAGCAATTCCTAATGAGAGGCCAAAAATATTTATAAATGAAAATGTTTTATGTTTAATAATATTTCTAATTACAATTTTAAAATGATTTTTGTACATAATTCCCCCGAAATATATAATGTTAAAAATCCTTCCTGAAATAAGTATTATAATTTGTTTTACATACCACAAGACCGCAACTTTTTTCCCATCAGAAAAATATTTTTCTTCATAGAAATCCTGCAGATCCAAAATTGTGTTTTCTCTGTACCGCTTTAGTAATAATAGTTTTAGTAAAAATTCTAAAAATTTTGGCGGAACCTTATTTTGATTGTCTTCCTTATTCTGCAAGAAGATCCTCAGGCATAGTTTTCCATAAAGCTGTCTGAATTTCTCTTAGATGATTTAGAGCAACTTTTCCGCTTCTTGTAAGTTTGTATATTCTTTTTTGTCTGCCGCCTCGTTCCGGAGTATGTTTAGAAAGTGATGAAGTGAGCAAACCGCGTTTTTCAAGTCGCTCCAAAGGCATATAGATAGAGCCAATTGACCAATCCTCAAGTGAGATTTTACAAATATGTTCTCGTAATTGTTTACTATATGCCTGTTCATCTAATTGCCAGACAGCCAAAAGAATTAATTCTTCAACTCTGGTTAAAAGTTTTGTTTTAGTCATAAAAGCCAATCCTCAAAATTTGAAACAAATGAAATATAATAAAAAAAATAATAAGTTCCAAAAATTGGGTTTTGAGGCGAATAATTTTAGTGGTTTCAATTTTGTATTTTAAATGCCGTTTACTTTAAGTTGTTAAATGAGGATTTTTTAAGATTGTTTCTTTTTGCATTTGAAACAGAGAAGTAAAATTTATACTTTAGACTAGTTCTTAAAATAAATAATTTTGAACATCAACTGAAGGATAGCTAGGGTTCCGTTCCAGAATAATTGGGAGTCCGCGACCAAGCGCTGTAGAAGTTCCTTGACGGGAATCGCACCTAGAAGACTAAAATACTAGAGGGGGGAAGTTGACGCGCAGTACTACGTCAATTTTTTCAAGAAGGTATTTTATGTTTCCAACAAAAACCAATAAACAACTACTAAATCTTATAAATTGTTATTTGAATAGCTTCTTAAAAGCTAATTTGAAAAACGATTCAAGGCTTTGGTGTATATATAGCCTCATTTCATCAATTCAAAAAACACTCATTCTTGCAACAAATCAGCTCTTGCTGTTAAACTCTCATTACATCAATCAGAAAATTGTACAAACTATAAAGAATCAGGGAAGTATTATATGGACATAATATTAGCAACTTGGAACAAAACAAAATTGAAGTGGCTTACAGAGGGTTTTTTACCTCTTGGAATGAATATCAGGCCAGTAAATTCAGATGAAATTAAAGATGTTGAAGAAACAGGCTTAACATCAGTTGAAAATGCTTTACTTAAAGTCAGAGCCATTGGGACAAAACCAAATGCAATCATAATCGGAGAAGATTCAATTTTATCTGTTGATGCTCTGGAGGGATTTCCGGGAGTTAAAACAGTAAGATGGGCTCCGGGAACTGATGATGATAGAGCATCAGGTTTATTGAAAAAGTTAAAATCAGTACCAATTGAAAAACGGACAGCAAAGTTTCAGAGTGCTATTGCTGTTTTGTATCCTGATGGTAAAGAAGAAACATTTGTCGGTGAGTTAAAAGGGAGTATATCTGAACAACTTGTGGGTGAAATTGGAACAGGGTATCTGAGAATATTTCTACCTCCTGATGGTTATATGGTAGGAAAGTCAGGTTCATCAAAAATAGAAAAAGGTGATCATCGTGATCAGGCAATTAAAAAAGCAATAATGAATATAAAATTATGGAAGGAAAGGAAAATATGACACAAAAGAAATCATCACATATTATTACAATACTTCAGGCATTATTAGTAACATTTTTATGGTCTACATCATTTATTATTATTAAATGGGGATTGCTTGAGATTCCTCCAATAACTTATGCTGGTCTGAGGTATTTAATTGCCTTTTTATGTTTTTTTCCATTCATAATGAAAAAGAAGTATATCACAGAGATCAAAGAATTAAAACCAAAACAATGGAAAAAACTAATCTTACTGGGACTTGTGTTTTATACATTTACACAGGGTGCTCAATTTTTAGGTTTATCTCTTTTGCCTTCAGTTACAGTAAGCCTTATGTTAAACTTTACACCAATCGTAGTGGCTGTAATGGGAATATTTTTATTAAATGAAAAACCAACAAAGCTACAGTGGATCGGAACTTCGTTGTTTTTACTTGGTATTATTGTTTACTTTTTCCCAATTTCATTTGCAGATAACCAAGGGTTAGGATTATTGGTAATGGGCGTAGGTGTTTTAGCTAATGCCGGAGCTGCTGTTATAGGTAGAGATGTAAATAGGAATAAAGATATCAGTCCATTAGTAATTACCTTTATAAGTATGGGGGTTGGTGCCATAATCTTAGTAATAGTAGGTGTGTCATTAGATGGTGTTCCTACAATAAGTGGTCAAACTTGGGGATATTTATTATGGCTTGCAGTTGTGAATACTGCCTTCGCCTTTACATTGTGGAATTTAACCCTTAGAACATTAACAGCAATGGAATCAAGTATCATCAACGGAACTATGTTAATTCAGATTGGAGTTCTTGCCTGGTATTTCCTTGATGAGAATATCTCTTTACAAGAAGGTGTCGGTATGATTATAGCAGTTGTAGGTGCTTTCTTTGTACAGATAAAAAAGATTAACTTTCTGAGCAAAAAATAACCTAAGCGATGAAAATAACTTAATGCCAAGTCCTAAAAAAGGTTGACAATAAAATTATAAAACCTCTTGAGAAAAACGAGAGGTTTTTTTATTCCATATTTTTAGT
>JBGRQB010000021.1:0-35323 GCA_041725875.1 Rhodothermaceae bacterium | reverse complement strand
ATGAACGGAGGCGTGAAGAACAAAAACTGTTTGAAGCCATCTGAAAGATGGCAAGTTGTTTTTGTTCAGCCGAACGTCAGCAATTTTCAGCGGAGAAAAAGACAGCCGAAGTTTTTGTCAAACTTTTTCTGAAAAAGTTTGCCTACGGAGTAAGCAATGCAGAACAAAACAACAATGCTCAAAAGTTTGTAAAACAATCAAATTGCAGAGAGCTAATTAATAACTACATTGAGATTTCTTGGCCATTTCACTCCTGCGAAATGACAGGCATCATAACACGGGTGCCTGAGTGCCCAGGCTTTGCCGTATTGTACTTAAGACACAATACATTTTCATTCTTCATTATACATTAATAAAATTTCTTACTAAATTTGTATATTAATTTTTTTTCGAAAGGAGCCTGAAATGGCAGAAATCACAAAAAACAGTGTTATCGACGCATTACGAAATGTTGACGATCCTGATCTTCATAAAGATCTTGTATCTTTAAATATGATTGAAAATGTTGAAGTTGACGGTAAAAACGTTTCGTTCGATGTAGTACTCACCACTCCCGCTTGTCCTTTGAAAGACAAAATAAAAAATGATTGTCTGGAAGCAGTAAAAAAAGATTTGCCTGACGTCGGTGAAATCAATATAAAATTAACATCCAGAGTTACATCTCAAATGGGTGGCGAAGCAATAATTCCGGGTGTAAAAAATACAATAGCCGTTGCCAGCGGCAAAGGCGGTGTTGGTAAAAGCACAGTTGCAGCCAACCTTGCCATAGCACTTGCAAAAGAAGGTGCAAAAGTAGGATTAATTGATGCAGATATTTACGGACCAAGTATTCCGTTAATGTTTGGAATTGAAAAAAATCCGCAACTGCACAAAAATGAAGAGACAAACAAAATCCTTCCGCTTGAAAAATATGGCATCAAAGTAATGTCAATCGGCTTTTTGGTTGATGACAGTCAGGCAGTAATCTGGCGCGGACCAATGGCCAGCAGTGCTGTTAGACAATTCTTAACTGACTTAGACTGGGGAAATCTTGATTACCTAATCTTTGATTTACCTCCGGGAACCGGCGACATTCAGCTTACTCTGGTTCAAACAATACCTCTTACAGGTTCGGTAATAGTTTCAACTCCTCAGGATGTTGCATTACTGGATGCAAAAAAAGGTTTAAAAATGTTTGAAAAAGTTAATGTACCGGTACTTGGTATTATTGAAAATATGAGTTATTTTATAGCTCCGGATACAGGGAAAAGATATGAAATTTTCGGCAATGGCGGCGCTGAAAAACTGGCGAAAGAGCTGGATACAAAATTCCTTGGCGGAATTCCGATCGATCCGCAGATTAGAGAAGGCGGAGATCAGGGCAAGCCGATAGTTATGAAAGAACCAAACGGCGAACATGCTGAAAAATTCAAAAACATAGTTCAAACTATGGCTGCTGAAATCAGCATTGTTAATATGCAGAAGAACAATAGCAAAGTAGAAATAGAAATGTAATTAAAATTTGAGGAAGCAGTATGAGTGATTCTATGAACGAAAATGTACAAAAGGCTCTTGATTCAATCCGTCCTTACTTACAAGCCGACGGCGGCGACGTTGAACTTGTAAACATTACCGAAGATGGTATTGTAAACGTAAGACTTACCGGAGCTTGTGTTGGCTGTCCAATGTCTCAAATGACTCTTAGAGCTGGGGTTGAGAGAGCATTGATCAGAGAAGTACCCGGTATTAAACGTGTTGAATCTGTAGAGTAAAAGATTTAAGCAATTTATTTAAATAATTTACAAGGATTTCTATGCGTAGAACAGTTGTAGCCGGAAACTGGAAGATGAACAACAATTTATCAGAAGCAGTAAGCTTAATTTCCGACTTAAAAAAAGAATTATCAGGAAGTGAACTTAATGCAGATGTTATTATTTGTCCTCCGTTTGTTTCCCTGGATACTGCAAAAGAATTAATCAAAGATTCCGTTATTCAGCTTGGTGCTCAAAATATGCACTTTGAAGAGAGCGGAGCATTTACAGGCGAAATATCTGCTGAAATGTTAAAAAGCGTTGGTTGCCAGTATGTAGTACTTGGTCATTCCGAAAGAAGAGTTATCTTTAAGGAATGCAACGAAACTATTAACAAAAAAGTAAAAAAAGCTCTTTCAAGCGGATTAAAACCTATTTTCTGTATTGGCGAAACTCTTGAAGAAAGAGAATCCGGAGTTACCAATAAAGTTGTTGAAGAACAAATCAGAAAAGGTCTTGAAGGTTTGTCAAAAGAAGATATGGCAAAAGTAATAGTAGCTTACGAACCAGTTTGGGCAATAGGAACAGGCAAAACAGCCACTCCGGAACAAGCTCAGGAAGTTCACGCTTTTATAAGAAGTCTTCTTGCAGAACTTTTCACTTCTGAAGTTGCAGAAGCAACAATTTTGCAATATGGCGGTAGTGTAAAACCTGATAATGCAAAAGAATTATTATCTCAAAAAGATATTGATGGTGCTTTGGTTGGCGGTGCCTGCCTTAAAGCAGATTCATTTACAGGAATTATCAAGTCTGTATAGGAATAAATTAGGGAAAACCTTCTGGTTTTCCCTTTTTATCCCATAGTTTGGTTTTCTTCTCTCATTTATTGACAAACATTTCTTTAAATCCCCAAAACCACTCTTTTACATTGATTTCGCATCGTTTTGTTATTATATTTGGGTCTTATTTTATTATATTTTATTAGGTGGGATGGCTAAAATATTAAGATTTCCGGTGCTGTTTTTATTAATTTTATTTATTTCCGGTGTAAATGCACAAATTAAGGTTAAAGAATTACCGGTAAACAACTTCGAATCGATAAAATCGGACTACATTTCAAATACGTCAAGCAGGAAAACTACCCTGTTAAATTCCGGCTGGCAGATCTTTCTTCCGGAAGGAGAAGAACCAAAAGCAACGGTTACAGTACCTTCCTCCTTTTCAGGCAGCGATGAACTGCTTTTCAAAAAAAAATTGAGCTTTACTCAGGAAGAAATTGATTCCCGTCACTTCAGATTATTCTTTCTTGGTCTGAATTATTCAGCCGAAGTTTATGTAAATCATCAGGTGCTTTATAAGAGTCCGGCAGCATCTATTCCGGCAATTGTTGATATCCCGAGGGATATTTTAACTCCAGGTTCGGAAAATATTTTATCTGTGAAAATCAGTAATAAACTGGATGCAGAAGCAACTATCCCGCTTAAGCAGACTTTCCACGCGCCTCTTAATACCGGCGGTATTTTCAGAGAAGTTTATTTGCAGTCTGTACCAAATATCTCAATTGCAAAAAACAAATTTCATACATCAATCGAAAAGAACTTGTCCTCGGGAAAAGTGAATGTTAAAATTCAGCTTAACAATTCCCTTTCAGCAGAAGATAATTCAACATACAAACTCTCACTTCAGCTTACAGATCCGTCAGGAGCAACAGTTGCATCAGCAGAAAATCTTTCTGCCAGATTTAACAACAAAGAAGAAGTTTTGGTTGAACATTCTCTTAAAGTTGATGCTCCAAAACTTTGGTCACCGGCTGAACCGTTTAAGTATACATTAAGAGCCAGACTCTTCAACAACAGCGGAATGATTGATGAATCTTTCAGCTATGTGATTTTTTATTCGCTTGAAGCAGAGAAAAAAGGATTTAAGCTAAACAACATTCCTTTTGCATTTAAGGGAGTTTCCTACTTCCCTACTTTCAAGGATAAAGGTTCACTTATCTCTTACGAAAGATTAAAAAACGATTTGCAGCAGATTAAAAACACAGGATTTAACACTGTAAGATTTACAAAACTTGTGCCTCATATCTCTGCATTTGATATTTGTCGTGATCTCGGACTTTTCGTAATTACAGAAGTTCCGATAAATTCAGTTCCTCTTGAAATTGCTGCTCATTCAAACTTTAGAGAAAGAATTGAAAGATATATCAACTACTTTACCGAAACATTCCAGAACGGATATTCAATTGCAGCAATTGGCGCAGGAAGTTCTTATCTGGTAAATGAACCTGTTCACAATGATGTAATTGCAACTATTACAAAGACCATTAAGAAAAACTCAAATAAATTATCATTTGCCTCCTTTGCAGGTTTCCCTACAAAAGAAATTTCCGATCTTGATTTATACGGAATTGAGCTTTTTAACAAATCGGTTAACTCTGTTAAAAATGAAATTACTCAATCTTTTGAAACTTTGGGTAAAGGAAGAGTTTTCATAAGTGATGCAACTTATCCTACTTTTAAAGGAAGTACAAACGGATATAAAAACAGCAACTCTTTTGAAGGACAGGCAAAGTATTACGAAGATATTATCAAGTTTTCAAAAAATAATAAATCAGCCGGTTTTATTGTAAACACAATGTACGATTACCGCGGTGAGTTTTCACCATTTTCAACAGGATACAGTTCAGATGATGTGATTGCAACCGGAATTATAGGCGAAGACAGAACCAGTCACAAACTGGCTTATAAGGTTATAAGAGCCAATTTGAATAAAGAAGAAAAAATTACAATTCCAATGGGACACAAAAAAGATGATGCTCCTATTTTCTTTATTCTGGTAGGTTTGGGTCTGGCAATTATGCTTGCAATTCTCTTTAACTCAAAAAGAAAATTCAGAGAAGAAGCAACGCGAGCTTTATTGCGTCCTTACAATTTTTACGCTGATATCAGAGATCAGAGAATCTTGTCAGGTTTCCATTCAAACATTTTGATGGTTATCCTTACAAGTTCAATGTCACTCTTAATATGCAATGTTCTTTTCTTTTTAAGAACCAATGTATTGTTTGAAAGAGTTCTTCTTTCATTTGGAAGCAAAACATTAATCTCAATGGTAAGTTATCTTGCCTGGGATCCTGTAAATGCTTTTGTTTACATATTTGCAGCTTCAATGCTGATAATCGGATTGTTAAGTTTATTAATAAGAGCAGCTTCATTTTTCGTAAAAACCAAAGTATTGTTATCAAGTGTTTACTACACTGTAACCTGGTCGTTTTTACCATTTGCTTTAATTCTGCCTCTTAACCTTATTTTATACAGAGTTTTATCAACCGACGTGGGAAATGTTTACATCTATGTGTTTTTGATTGTATTTGCTTTATGGCTTGTTCAGAGAGTTATCAAAGGAATTTATGTGATATTTGATGTCAGAGCCGCGCAGGTTTATCTATACAGTTTTATATTTATTTTATTTACACTTGGCGGACTCCTCCTCTATTATCAATTATCTGAGTCCACATTTTATTACATCATTAATGCAGTTAAACTTTTTGCATTAATGTAATTTGAGGAAATTAATTGTATCTATCGAAATTAGAAATATTTGGTTTCAAATCATTTGCAAATAAAACCGTAGTAAACTTTACCAAAGGTATTACCGGTATTGTGGGTCCGAACGGCTGTGGTAAAACAAATATTGTGGATGCCATTCGCTGGTGCCTTGGTGAACAGAAAAGTTCGGTATTGCGAAGTGATAAAATGGAAAGCGTTATTTTCAACGGTACTCACAGAAAAAAACCGATGGGAATGGCAGAAGTATCACTTACGCTGGTTAATGATAAAGGTATTTTACCAACCGAATTTTCAGAAGTTACCATTACCAGAAGAATCTTCCGTTCAGGTGAAAGTGAATATCTTCTAAACGGAAATCTTTGTCGTTTGAAAGATATCACCAACCTCTTTATGGATACAGGTATGGGAACAAATGCCTACTCTGTAATTGAGTTAAAAATGATTGAAACCATTTTGAGCAACAGGGCTGATGAACGACGTAATATGTTTGAAGAAGCTGCCGGAGTTAACAAATATAAACTTCGCAGAAGACTTGCCCTTAAAAAACTCGATGATGTAAAAGGCGATCTTAACCGCGTTAACGACATTGTTGCAGAGGTTGAAAAGAAAGTAAACTCTCTGGAGCGTCAGGCAAAAAAAGCAGATAAATACAATACCTACAGCACGGTTCTTAAAGAAAAAGAAATTGATCTGGGTGAAAGACAATTTTCACTTTATTCAAATCAACGTGCAACTATCGGATTGGAAATCTCTTCCCTCTCAAGTCGTAAAGAGGAAATTGATGTTGAGATCCGTGAAATTGAAGATGAACTGATTGTATACAGAGATCAGGCAGCGGGAGTTGAAGTTGAACTTGCTGATAAAAGAAGAGAACTTAATAAGCAGACTGAAAAACTTCACAACGCACAAAAAAATATCTCGGTTGCAGAAGAAAGAAAAAAAGCACTTGTGAGAAATATCGACAGGTTCAAGCAGGAACTTGAAGAACTCCATTTTCAGGCAGGTGAGACTGAAGATATCATACTTGAAAACAAAGACGCTATTGTAGAGATACGCGAAAATATAGTTGTTAAAGAATCTGAAATTGATGGCAGCGATGAATTTATTCAAGCTAAAAAAGATGCCGTTGAAGAGAAAAAACAACACCTTAAAACTCAATCTGATGAAATACTTGAACAGTTCAAAGGAATTCATCAGCAGGAAAACAACCTTAAAAACTTCCAGAAATCACTAAAGAAAAATAACCAGCAGCTTGAAAAGCAAAATTCCAGAATTCAGAAACTTACTTCTGATATTGCCAAACGTGTAGGTTACCTTGAAGAGCTTACAACGGAAAAAGATCAGCTGGTTATGCGATTAAAAGAAACCGATGACCTTTTTGCTTCACGTCAAAAGGAGAAAGAGGAACTTGAAGAAGAACTTGCTTCTCTTAAAGAAAATGAGTTTGAAGAACGCGGATTAATGAACAACCTTAAAAACAAAATCGATTTTCTTCAATCTCTTATTGCTAATCTGGAAGATGTTTCCAAAGGTTCTAAAACATTAATTGAGAGTCAGGAATGGACCGACAGAGAAAGAAATCTTTTTGCCGATGTTGGTAATTCCGATGATGAACACAGATTTGCAGTTGAAGCTGCATTAAAGTATGTGCTCAATAACCTGCTTGTGGAAAATTATGATGAGCTTTCCAGAGCAGTTGAACATCTTAAAGCAAACGATCTGGGAAAAGCTTCTTTCTATTTGCTTAATCATACCAAAGAGAAAAAAACTTTTCTTGATAAATTTATCGATTACCGTTTTAACAAAAAACTTAAACGTCTGCAACAAGAAGAAAGTTTTGTTGCCTGGGCTCACGAACTGATTCAGGCAAAAGATTTGTGGCAGCCTTATTTCAAGACTGCACTTGAAAAAACAGTAATCACAAATACTCTTGAAGATGCACTGACTCTGAATTCAAAATATCCGGAATTCACCTTTGCAACAATGGATGGTGATCTGGTAATGAATAACGGAATTATCGAAGCTGGTTCCACTCCTAAAAGTGAAGAGAGTCTGTTTGGCCGAAAACAGATGCTTGAAGAACTTGAAAGAGAATATCCTAAGTATGAAACAAATCTTCTGAAACTTCAGGAAATGATTCAGGAAACCGAAGAAGCTCTTTCTGTTATTGATTTAAAAGAACTTACTGATCAGAGTAAAATTCTTACAACTGATCTTAATAATATAGAAAAGCAGATTTCTCAGCTCGACTTTGAAAAAGAGAAATCAGATGAAGAAGTTGAAAAGATCCAGACTGACATTCAGGAACTGGTAACCGAATCAAATTCTCTTGAAGAACAGATTGGGAAACTCTCCTCTGAAATTGAATCTCAGAACGAAGCAAGAAGAATTGAAGAAGAGAAACTTAAAAGTCTTGAGACTGAATTAAAAGAGGTCGAAGAAGATTACAACAACACAATCACCGCGCACAACCAGAAAAAAGTTGAACTTGAAAGATTGCGTGGTGAACTTCAGAATACTGAAAACGCTATCAAACGTGCCGAGCAGCAGAAAGAAACAATTGCACGCACAATTGAAAAGCGTGATAAAGATATCACAACCACTACCGAAGAAATTTCTTCTATACAAATTATAATAGAAGACAACCAGATTGAATATGATGAAATCTACGAAGTGCGCTCTGTGCTTGTGGATGAAGAAAAATCTATTCACAACAGATTAAAGGCTATTAAAGAAGAAGCTTCCGTGTTTGAGAAGAAACTTCAACTATATAGAAAAGAACGTGAACAGATTTCAGATAAAATTCACGCTCTCGATCTTCAGATTAACAAATTAAATATGAAACTGGAAAATCTCGTTGAGCATATTAAAGAAGAATATTCTTTGGATCTTGAACTTAAAGAATATGAAGATCTCGATGATTTTAACTTCCAGGAAAGATCTGCAGAGGTTTCCGATCTGAAAAGCAAATTAAAAAATCTGGGTCCGATAAACCTTCTCGCATATTCTGAATATGAAGAAGAAAAAGAGCGACTCGACTTCCTGCACAAGCAGCGAAACGATTTGATTGATTCGGAAAAAGATCTTGTTAAAACCATACAGGAAATAAATACTACTGCTCAGGAATTGTTCAGAGAAACATTTGAAGCAATCCGACAGAACTTTATAAATATCTTCAGAACCTTGTTTAACCCCGGCGACGAAGCTGATCTTAAAATAGAAGAAGATGTAGACCCGCTTGAAGCCAAGATTGAAATAGTTGCCAAACCAAAAGGTAAACGCCCTACTTCCATAGAGCTTTTATCCGGTGGTGAAAAAACACTTACGGCAACAGCGTTACTATTTGCAATCTATCTTGTTAAACCATCTCCCTTCTGCATTTTGGATGAGGTTGATGCTCCGCTTGACGATGCAAACGTTGATCGTTATACGCGTCTGATAAGTGAATTCAGCTCCAACACTCAGTTTATTATGGTTACTCATAACAAACGTACAATGGAAGCTGCTGAAAATATGTATGGAGTTACTATGCAGGAAGAAGGTATTTCAAAACTTGTAGGCGTTCAATTCAACGAACAGGTTAACGCCTCGGCATAAGGTAATATGGATATAAAAAATAATCTTAAAATTTTTGTCGACTTTGACGGAACTATCACAACAACTGATGTTGGTGAAGAGTTTTTTCTAAAGTTTGGTGATCCTGAAGAAGCTGATAAAATAATCAAGCGCTGGCTTGCGTACGAAATCACCTCTACTGAAATGTGGAGAGAATTGTGTGATACAATCCAAAACTTCGATATGGAAGAATATGAAAAATTTCTTTCAACAATCGAACTTGACGAAGCATTTCACAAGTTTGTTGAATTTTGTGCCGAACACGATCTTGATTATATGATTGTAAGTGACGGCTTTGATTTTTATATCGACAGAATTCTTGAAAGAGAGAATCTCGGACATATAAAACGTGTTACCAACAAACTGACTCTTGACGAAAACGGAAAACTTGTACCAAGCTTTCCTCACACCGATGAAGAATGTTCCAGATGTGCAAACTGTAAACGTAATCAGGTGATTCTTAACAGCAGCGACGAAGATTTTACTCTTTACATTGGTGACGGCTGGTCAGATACCTGTCCGGTTCAACATTGCGATTATATCCTTGCCAAAAACTCGCTTTTAAAGTTCTGCGAAAAAAACAGAATAAGTTATTTCCCATATAACAATTTCCATAATGTTTTGCGCAGATTAAATGAACTTGTAAATAAAAAGCGACTGAAAAAAAGACACCAGGCTTTGTTAAAACGAAAAGAAGTTTACCGGAGAGGTTAATAACATTTTGAACCAGACTTCAAAAAATATAATGATAATTGCCGGCGAAGCTTCAGGCGATATGCATGGTGCTGACCTTTTAAAAGAATTAAAAGAGCTTAATCCCGCATTAAACTTTTTCGGGATTGGCGGAGATAAAATGAAAGCCGAAGGACAGGTTGCAGATTACCATATCAACCAGATGGCCTTTCTCGGATTTGTAGAAGTTATCAAACATATACCTTTTATAAAAAAGGTTCAGAAAAGTTTGATTGAACGAATAGAAAAAGAAAATATAAAAGAAATTATTCTGATAGACTATCCCGGCTTTAATCTGAATTTTGCTAAGAAGATTAAAAAACTCGGCGTTAAAATTTACTATTATATTTCGCCGCAGATCTGGGCCTGGGGTCAACACAGAATAAAAAAAATTCAGCGACTTGTAGATAAAATGCTTGTCCTGTTCCCTTTTGAAAAAGATTTCTACACAGAACATAATGTTGATTGCAGTTATGTTGGTCACCCTCTCTCGGAACAGATAGGCACATATAAATTTTTAGAAAAAGAAGAACTGTTTGAGAAACTTAATCTCGACAGATCAAAAGAAATTTTACTTTTTTTACCTGGCAGCAGAAAACAGGAAATTGAAAACCTGTTCTCGGTTTGTCTGCCGGCAGCAGAAAAGCTTTGCAAGAAACACAATTTGCAGCTTGTTGTTGCCTGTTCTCAAAATATTGAAGAATCACATTTTGACAGTTACAAAAAAGAGTTTTCATTTACTGTTGTAAAACATCATACTTATGATCTTTACAAACACTCGAAGTTCGGAATTATCAAATCGGGAACTTCCACACTGGAAGCCGGGTTTATACAGTTGCCCTTTGTAATTGTTTATTCAACAAACTGGTTAACTTATCAGATAGGAAAAATGTTGATCAAAATTGATTCAATAGGATTAATCAATATTGTAGCCGGTAAAAAAATTATCACCGAGTTAATTCAGTCGGATGTTAACACAAATAAAATTTTCAGCTCGGTTGAGACTTATCTTTCAGATGAAAAAAAATATTCAGTTCTGAAAGATCAGCTTTCAATTATCAAAACAAAACTAGGTAATGAAGAAGCTTCAAAAAATGCAGCGTCAATTATCTGTTCGGAATTAAATGATAATTAAAAAACTGAAAAAAAAACTGCTCCATTTTTTGGGTAACAATCTTTTAGGATTTGTTATCAGAGTTCTTTGCAAGACTGTTAAGTATGAAATTATAAATAAAGATTATATCGATTCACTGGAGAAAAAGAATCAGCATTATGTACTGGGCTTCTGGCACGGAACAATGCTTGCTCCCTGGTACCTGCACCGCAATCAAAACTTTGCTGCAATTGTAAGTCAGAGCAAAGATGGTGAGGTTCTTTCCAGACTTTTAACAACCTGGAACTATTTAATTGCAAGAGGTTCGAGTCACAGGGGCGGTAAAGATGCAATGAAAATGCTGCTCGATTTTGCTGCTCAAAAAAAAACGATTGCAATAACTCCCGACGGGCCTACTGGTCCGATACGCAAAATGAAACCGGGAGCTGTTATTACTGCAAAAAAAAGCGGAATACCTTTGGTTCTTATGGGAATCGGATATAATAAATATTATCAACTTAACAGCTGGGATAAATTCAGAATACCCCGTTTCTTTTCAACGGCAAAAATAATTTATTCCGAACCGGTTTTTATTGATGGTGAACTTGATTACGATTCAACTGATGTAATCATAAAAGAATGCGAACAAAAATTAAATAAATTACAAGAAGAAGCACAAACATTTGCTTAAACTGATTAAAATATTATCACTCCCTCTTTCCCTTGTATACAGGGGAATAATTGAGATAAGGAATTCCCTTTTTGAAAAAGGAATTAACAAAACCGAAAGTGTTGCTGCAAAAGTAATATCTGTGGGTAATCTTACGGTTGGCGGTTCCGGGAAAACTCCTACGGTTATCTATCTTACTAAACTTATAAAAAGTTTTGAGAAAAATGCCGGAGTATTAAGCAGAGGTTATTTAAGAAAATCAAAAGGTTATTTGCTGGTTTCTGACGGTAATAAAATTCAGTCTGATATAGAAAAATGCGGCGATGAAATTTTCCTGACTGCGCAGGAATGTAAAGCTCCGGCAGCGGTTTGCGAACGAAGAGTAGAAGGTGCGCGCAGGTTTTTGCAAGACGTTAAACTTGATGCTATAGTGCTCGATGATGCTTACCAGCACAGATGGATAGAGCGTGATTTAAACATTCTTGTGTTTGATCAGCGGTTTTTACAAAAGCATGGTCAGTTGGATCAGAACCTCCTCCCTTCCGGATTGATGCGTGAACCATTTAAGGAAATTAAACGAGCTGATGTTGTTTTAATAAACAGAAAATTTTCAGAGTATAAACCAATTCCCGAAGCTCTGTCAAAATACTTTTCCGGAAAAACAATTTTTAATGCTTCTTATAAGGCCACCGGAATTGTAGATATAAAAACCGGAAAAACTTATTCGCTTGATGAGTTTAAAGGACAAAAAAGTCTCGTGATAAGCGGAATAGCAAGACCATATTCATTTTTGAGTTTACTGGAACAAATTTCAATTGATATAAAGAATAAAATACTTTTCCCGGATCATAAAAACTACACAGAAAAAGAAGTGGAGCAGATCAGAAAAGAATTTTACAAAACCAATTCTTACTCGGTTCTAACAACTCAGAAAGATGCGGTTAAGTTATCCAATTTTTCAAAACAGTTGGATGATATAGATATCTATTACCTTAAAATAGAATTGGTAATAGAACACGAAAAAGAATTTAATGATTTAATTTTTAATATTTTTAACAATTAAACGGAGGCTGTTTTAATGGCTAAAACACCTAAATATGTTTATTACTTCGGCGGGAAAAAAGCTGAAGGTAAAGCTGATATGAAAAATCTTTTAGGCGGTAAAGGTGCTAACCTTGCTGAAATGATTAATCATGGTTTACCTGTACCTGCAGGTTTTACTATTACAACTGAATGCTGTACTGCTTACTACGAAAACAACGCAAAACTTCCTGCTGGTTTAATGGAATCAGTATGGAAAAATCTTGCTAAAGTAGAAAAAGCAATGAAAATGACTTATGGCGATCCTAAAAACCCATTATTATTATCTGCACGTTCAGGAGCAAGAGCTTCTATGCCGGGTATGATGGATACAGTATTGAACATCGGTCTTACTTCAAAAACAGTTCCTGGATTAATCAAAAAAACTGATAATCCTAGATTTGTTTGGGATTCATACCGTCGTTTAATTATGATGTATGCTGACGTTGTAATGGATAAAGCAGAAGGATTAGACAAAAATATCCGTCGTATCTTAGATGAAATGCTTGAAGAATATAAAGAAAAGAAAGGTATTGAATTAGATACTGATCTTACTGCAAAAGATTTAGAAAAATTAGCTGGAATGTTCAAAGCAGAAGTTAAAAAAGTGCTTGGTAAAGAATTCCCTGATAATGCTAAAAAGCAGTTAGAAGGTGCTATTAAAGCAGTATTCAAAAGCTGGAACGGTAAAAAAGCTATCTCATACAGAAGAATTGAAAATATTCCTGATGATTGGGGAACAGCTGTTAACGTACAGGCAATGGTATTTGGTAACATGGGTGAAACTTCAGCAACTGGTGTTGCTTTTACAAGAAACCCTGCAACTGGTGAAAACATTTTCTATGGTGAGTGGTTAGTAAACGCTCAGGGTGAAGACGTTGTTGCCGGTATCAGAACTCCAAACCCACTTAATGATGACACTAAAAACGAACAAAATAAACACCTGGAATCTCTTCAGGAAATGAATCCTGTTATCTATAAAGAACTAGACGACATCCGTAATAACCTTGAAAAAACTTTCACTGATATGCTTGATATCGAGTTTACTATTCAGGAAGGTAAATTATGGATGCTTCAGGCACGTGTTGGTAAACGTACCGGTACTGCTGCTCTTAACATGGCAATGGATATGTTAAAAGAAAAACTTATCGATCAGCAGGAAGCTGTTATGCGTTTAGATCCTGCTCAGTTAGATGAGTTATTACACCCAATCGTTGATCCTGCTGCTGAAGCTAAAGCTGCTCCTGTAGTTAAAGGTTTACCAGCTGGTCCTGGTGCTGCTGTTGGTCAGGCTGTATTTACAGCTGAAGATGCAGTTGAATGGACAAGAAAAGGTAAAACTGTAATTCTTGTAAGAAAAGAAACTAACCCTGAAGATGTTGACGGTATGAGAGTTGCTGACGGTATCTTAACTGCTCTTGGTGGTATGACTTCTCACGCTGCATTAGTTGCTCGCGGTTGGGGAAAATGTTGTATCGTTGGTGCTGGTACTCTTGATGTTGACGAAGTAAAAAAAGTTGCAAAAGTAAAAAATACCGGTTTTGTTATTAAAGAAGGTGATGTAATCACTCTTAACGGTACTGCCGGACATACTTACGAAGGCGAATTAGCATTAATGGATGCTTCAGAAAATCCAAGATTCCAGAAATTTATGAAAATGGTTGACAAATTCAGAACTATGGGCGTTAGAACTAATGCTGAAACTCCTGAAGATGCTCAACTTGCAAAAGAATTTGGCGCTGAAGGTATTGGTCTTTTCAGAACTGAACATATGTTCTATGGTAAAAATGCTGAAAAACCATTATTCATTTTAAGAAAAATGATTGTTGCCAGCAACAATGACGAACGTCAGAAAGCTATTAACGAATTATTCCCGTTTGTTAAAAAAGATATGAAAGAAACTATGGCTGTTATGAACAATATGCCTGTTACTTTCCGTCTATTAGATCCACCATTACACGAATTTGCTCCTACAACTGAAGACAAACAAGCGGAAGTTGCAAAAGCACTAAAAATTTCTGTTGAAGAAGTTGCTAAACGTGTTCACGACTTACACGAAACTAACCCAATGATGGGACACAGAGGTGTTCGTCTTGGTATTACTTATCCAGGTATCACTGAAATGCAGGTTAGAGCTTTATTTGAAGCTACAATTGAACTTAAAAAAGAAGGTAAAAAACCAAAACCTGAAATTATGGTTCCTGTAACTTGCGATGTTCGTGAATTAGAAGAAACTAAAGTAATTGTTGATAAAGTTTACGCTGAAATTTGTGCTGAAAACAAAGTAAGAAAAATTGATTACTTGTATGGTACAATGATTGAAATTCCTAGAGCTTGTTTATTAGCTGACAGAATGTCAAAAACTGCTCAGTTCTTCTCATTCGGTACTAATGACTTAACTCAGATGACTTTCGGTTTCTCACGTGATGACGTTAGTGGATTCTTAACTGACTATACTGATCAGAACATTTTAGAAGCTGATCCGTTCCAGACTATCGATCAGAGTGGTGTTGGACAATTAGTTGAAATGGGTGTTGAAAAAGGTAGAGCAACAAGACCAGAACTTAAAGTTGGTATCTGTGGCGAGCAAGGCGGTGACCCTGCTTCTGTAGATTTCTGCTTCAAAGCCGGCTTAAACTATGTTTCTTGTTCTCCTTTCCGTGTTCCAATAGCAAGATTGGCTGCTGCTCAATCATCAATTAAAGCTGAAAGAGAAACTGCTGCCGCTGCTCCTGCTAAAAAAGTTGCAAAGAAAAAACCTGCAACAAAAAAAGCCGCTGCTAAAAAAACAGCTACTAAAAAAGTTGCTGCAAAGAAACCAGCCGCTAAAAAAGCAACAGCAAAAAAAACAGTTAAAAAAGCTGTAAAAAAGACTACAAAGAAAAAATAATATATTAATATTTGGAGAGTCCCCGTAAGGACTCTCCGGCTTTTACTCATTTGAAGTAAAATTGAAAGGTATACAGGAGAGAAAATGAAACTTTCTGATTTTAAATACAATTTACCTAAAACAGCAATCGCTAAGTTTCCGGTAGAACCTAGGGATTCTGCACGACTTATGGTACTTGACCGCAAAGAAGAAACTATTGAACATAAAACTTTTGCCGATTTACCAGATTATCTTTCAAAAGGTGATGTTTTGGTTTATAACGAAACAAAAGTTATGCAGGCAAGACTATATGGCTTTAAAGAAAGAACAAATGCTAAAATAGAAGTTTTTGTGCTAAGAGAATTAAATGCTGAAGAAAATATCTGGGATGTAATTGTTGATCCGGCCAGAAAAGTACGTATTGGAAACAGAATTTACTTCAATGATAACCTTTGGTGCGAAGTAATTGATAACACAACTTCAAGAGGAAGAACTGTTCGTTTTAACAGCGACAGTGACGATATCTACAAAGAAATCGAAAAAATAGGATTAACTCCCCTTCCTCCGTATATAAAAAGAGATGTTGTTGAAGCTGACAGAGAAGATTACCAGACTGTTTTTGCAAAAGAAGACGGTTCTGTTGCAGCTCCTACTGCGGGTCTGCACTTTACTCCCGATCTTATTAAAAAGATCAAGAAAAAAGGAATTAAAGTTGCACCTGTAATCTTACATATCGGGTTAGGAACTTTCCGTCCGGTAGAAGTTGAAGATTTAACCAAACACAGAATGGATTCTGAATATTTTGATATTCCCGACGAATCTGCAGAAGCTATTAATAAAGCTATTACCGCTAAAAAACGTGTAGTTGTTGTTGGAACAAGTACAACAAGAGCACTTGAAAGCAGTGTTACTGCAGAAGGATTTGTAAAACCTAACTTTGGCTGGACAGATAAATTTATCTTCCCTCCATACGAGTTTAGAATTGTTCGTCAACTGGTAACAAACTTTCATACTCCGGAATCAACTTTGTTAATGCTTACCTCTGCATTTGGCGGTTATGATTTTACTATGAAAGCTTACAAAAAAGCAATGAAAGAAAAATATCGCTTCTTAAGCTATGGCGATGCAATGATGATTTTGTAATATGAAAACTTATGCAATAATTCCATCAGGCGGAACCGGTTCCAGAACCGGAATGAATATACCTAAGCAGTATGTTGTGGTTAAAGGGAAAGAACTTATAGCCTACACAATAGAAAAATTTCAAAAATGTGAAAACATTGATGAAATTATTATTGCCGCGCAGCCTGAGTATTTTGAATTATTGAATGATATAAAAGTGAAATATAATTTCACAAAGCTTACAAAAATTGTTGAAGGAGGAAAAGAGCGTCAAGATTCAGTTTTTAACGCCTTTTCCTCTATTAATTTCTCCTCGGAACAAGATCTTGTAGCAGTTCACGATGCTGCCCGTCCCCTCATTCCCGTTGATGTTATAAACAAAGCTGTGGAAACCGCAAAAATAGAAAAAAGCGCTGTTGTGGCAATAAAAGCCCGGGATACACTTTTTAAAGGAGAACAAACTGTTGAAGGATTTATCGACAGAAAATCTGTTTATTACGTCCAGACTCCGCAAATTTTTAACAAAGAAATTTTCCAAAATGCTGCTGAAAAAGCAAAAAAGGAGAATTTTTATGGAACCGACGAATCAATGCTGGTAAAATCAGCCGGTTACGAAGTAAATATTGTTGAAGGAAACTCACTTAACTTTAAAGTTACCACAAAAGAAGATTTATTTATTTTTGAGAAACTTCTCCCCTGATTTTTCATCTTTTATAAAAGAAATTTAAAACCTGTTTAATTATTGCCTCTTAATCCCGATAATTAAAAAACTTAAATTACACCGCTGTTATTTCTAATTTTTATGATTATTAAACAGGTTGGAGTTGTTTATATCCAAGAATTTCAATAGTTTTATAGACTTACGAAATGGAGAAATTTGTTAAATGTATTTGTTTTTACTTATAATATTACTCTCTTATATTGTTGGCTCCATTCCTACAGCCATAATAATCAGTAAATTGGCACGTGGTATAGATATTCGTGAACATGGAAGCGGAAACGCCGGTGGTACAAATGTGTTCAGAGTTCTTGGTTGGAAATATGGAACTCTTACCATTCTTCTCGATGCATTAAAAGGCGCTATTGCTGTTATTCTTATTTCACGTCTCCACTACGGAAACATACCTTTTAACAATATAACTCCTTTCGACGATTTTACATTAATTCAGATTTTAGCCGGACTGTCAGCTGTTGTGGGACATATCTGGACTATATTTGCCGGATTTAAAGGCGGAAAAGGTATTGCTACAGCTTTAGGATTTCTTCTTGCGGTTGTAACAATAGATATCCTTCTTGCATTTGGTATTTTTATAGTTGTAGTTACTTTCTCAAGATATATTTCTCTTGGATCAATCACTGCGGCTTTTTCACTTCCGCTTATTATGGTTGTGAGAGAAAATCTGTTTAACGTTGATATCATAGGCTATCACACTGCTTTACCTTTTACTATTATAATTGCATTTCTTGTCTTATATACTCACAGAGCCAATGTAAGCAGATTATTGCAAGGTACTGAAAGAAAAATCTCCTTTAAGAAAAGCAAATAAAATTTATGAATATATCAGTTATTGGTGCCGGAAGCTGGGGAACTACTCTGGCTCTTTTACTTAATAATAACGGCCACTCCGTAACTCTCTGGGAATACAACAAAGAATATGCTGATTCTTTGATTTCCGAACGCGAAAACAAAACTTTCCTTCCCGGAATAAAATTCCCGGACGATCTGAAAATCACAAACTCAATTGAAGAAGCTTGTACAAATCAGCATATGATTGTACTTTCCGTTCCTTCACAATTTATCAGAAGCGTTCTCAAACAGATGAAATCTTATAATTTTAAAGATCTCACTTTTGTTAATGTTGCAAAAGGAATTGAAAAAGGAACTCTGCTCAGAATGGATCAGGTGATTCTTGATGAACTTCCTCAGCTTGACGAAAATAAACTTGGTATCCTTTCAGGTCCGAGTCACGCAGAAGAAGTCTCAAAAAAAATCCCTACTGTAGTAACTGCCGCGGCCAAAAATGAAGATACTGCAAAGCATATTCAGGGTGCCTTTATGACTTCCTACTTCAGAGTATATTCCTCTACTGATGTTGTTGGCGTGGAACTTGGCGGAGCACTTAAAAATATTATTGCAATTGGTGCAGGTGTTTGTGACGGAGCAAAATTTGGCGACAATACAAAAGCAGCCATAATTACCCGCGGGTTGTTTGAAATTTCAAAACTTGGTGTTGCTCTTGGCGCAAAACCTGAAACTTTTTCCGGTCTCTCCGGAATGGGTGACTTGATTGTAACCTGCGGAAGTCAGCACAGTCGTAACCGTTTTGTTGGTGAAAAACTGGGAAGCGGAATGAAGCTGAAAGATATTATTGAATCGATGAATATGGTTGCTGAAGGTGTTGAAACTTGTCGTTCTGCATATCAGCTGGCACAGAAAGTTGGAATTGAAACACCAATAATAAATGCTGTTTATCAGGCACTGTTTGAAGATAAAGATCCGGTTATTGCCACATACGAATTGATGGATCGTGAAATGAAACCGGAAATATAAATCAATTTACATTCAAGAGTTTAAAGGTTAAAGCCGAAAGCAATTCTTAGATTATGCTTTTTGCTTTAACCTTTTCAACAAGGCTTACCCGTCCCGGCATTTTTACTTTTGTAATTTGTGCTGAAAATTCCATCAATCTTTCAAACTGAAATTTATTATTCACAATTTTTTTAGGAAGATCTTTTCCCTTTCTTTTTATAAAAAAGTTGTGATTTTCATTCGCAATTATATTCCATAAATTATCAGCAGCTACTTCCGGTTCAATCATACCAAAAAGTGCGCTCAATTTTTGCATCAAATATGACTGCGATTTTACAAGCGCTGTATTAACTATTCCCGGACACCAATATATGTGTCTGACATTTCTCTCAGGATTATCTAAAAAACTTGCCATAAAAGCACTTGCTGTAGAAGCCTGCCAGATTGCAAACATTTTATTGTACTTGGGATTTGAAATATCATCATAACTGATATTTACAAATCTCGATCCTCCAAGATAGATTACTTTTGCATCTCCGCTCTTTTCAAGAAGATGTGAAAGTTTGGCAACAAACATATAACGTGATAAGTAATTCACAACAAATGTTAAATCAAGCCCCTTATTATTAACACTATTTCCGGAAACAAACACTCCCGCACATAAAATCAGTTTATCAAGTTTTTGCTGTGTTTTTGAGTACCCTTCTAAAAATTCTTCTGTTGATTTTATATCGCTCAAATCTGTCAGAAATAACTTGTGTTCCCCTTCAGGATA
The DNA here is from genome assembly GCA_041725875.1 of Rhodothermaceae bacterium. GTDB lineage: Bacteria > Bacteroidota > Ignavibacteria > Ignavibacteriales > Melioribacteraceae > JBGRQB01. The sequence continues at coordinate 15,541 of JBGRQB010000021.1, read as the reverse complement.
CAAACTATTTATCTTTTCTAGCAATTCGTTTCCTTTATCTCTGTTTCTTGCAACCAAATGAATATTATATTTTTGTCGGGCAAATAACAATGCAGTTGCTTTCCCGATCCCGTCGGTTGCTCCAGTAATTAAAACCGTTTTATCAGTCATCATCCAATTCCTTTTCAATATTTTTTTTATTACTTTCTCAAAGATAAACAGTGGAGTATAGGCTACGGTCAAGAGAAAAATATGAAAATAGGCGAATTAGTTAAAATTTCAGGGTTATCAAAAGATACAATCAGATATTATGAAAAGTTTGGTTTGCTTTGCGGAGTTACGCGTCCTTCTCAATTTAATAACTATAAAGACTACAGCGAAAAAAATATTGCCCGCCTCGAACTAATTCAGGAAATGAAAAAACTTGGCTTTACATTAAACGAATGTAAAAATGTGATAAAATCAATAATTAATGATGATCTGGACACTAACTCGCAAATTAAAATTATCAACGAAAAACTTGCTGAACTGGAAAAACAAATTAGCGAGTTACAAAAACATCGCGACCTGTTGAAAAACTTTCTCACAAACAAATGTCGGAAAGGAGATATTTTAGATCATATAAAAGAGCCATAATTTCTTTTCTGAAATTTCACAATCCCTTACTCCATTCACTCTCAATCTATTTAGAACTTGATAAACTTATAACTTTATTCTATCTTGCGTAAAAATTTTTATCAGGATTATGGGTATACATTCTTCACTGACACAATCTGTACATTACCTGAACTCAGTCGGAGAAAAACGGGCAAAAGCATTTTCAGATATCGGAATTGAAACAATTTATGATTTGCTATATTATTTTCCAACAAGATATCTGGATCGTTCAACTCTGATTGATTCCAACAAAGTTTTCCAATATATCAATAACGGATATGACGGAGAGGTAACAATTATCGGCAAGGTAACGGCTAAAGATCATGTACGTTACCACAAAAAACAATTCTTCAAAGTAAGTTTTGTTGATAACGAAGGTACTTTTGACTGCGTTTGGTTTCAGGGAGTAAAGTATTTCAAAAACCGTTTTAATCCGGGTGAATTTTACGCTATCTCGGCAAAACCTTCAATTACCAAATATGGGAGTCTGCAATTCTCACATCCTGATTTTGACAGAATTGAAGAAGAAGAATCGGAAGAATTTAAGAATACCGGAAAAATCATTCCTTTTTACAGAATTCCCAAGGAATTAAAATCAGGTAAACTTGGCGACATTGGAATGCGGAATATTCTGAGAAATGCAGTTGAAGAATATTCGCAATACCTTACGGAAACAATGCCTGAGAAGGTTGTAAAAGAACATAACCTGATGCCGATCTGGGAAGCAGTAAGAAATTTACATCTGCCTGAATCTCACGAAAAACTGAAACTTGCCAGAAACAGATTTAAGTTTGAAGAACTCTTCTACATAGAATGCCTTGTTGCATTAAAAAAAGAAATTAGAAGCAATAAAATTTCCGGACATCAATTTAAGATAAAAGGAAATCTCGTAAGCAATTTTTACAAGTCACTTCCGTTTCAGTTAACGGAAGCACAGCTTAAAGTTCTTTCCGAAATAAAAGTCGATATGGCTCTGCCAAAACCGATGAACCGACTTGTACAAGGTGATGTTGGAAGCGGAAAAACAATTGTGGCGCTTATTGCAATGCTTATTGCAATTGAAAATGGTTACCAGTGCGCTATTATGGCTCCGACTGAAATTCTGGCTTCGCAGCATTTCAAAAACATTACAAATATGCTGAAAGAGACGGGAGTAAGGACAGAGCTTCTGCTTGGCGGCCCAAAATCAAAGGCAAAGAAAAAATCGCTTGAAGAGATTGGTGAAGGAAATGTTGATATTGTAATTGGAACACACGCGGTTCTGGAAGATACTGTTTCATTTAAGAATTTAGGTCTGGCAGTAATTGATGAACAGCACCGCTTTGGTGTTTTGCAGCGCTCAAAACTTATAAATAAAAACATTTCTCCCGATGTTCTGGTGATGACCGCAACCCCTATTCCCAGAACCCTTTCAATGACTGTGTATGGCGATTTAGATCTTTCATTGATTGATATGCTGCCTGCCAACAGAAAACCGATTCAGACAGCCCTCAGAGGAGAAAATAAACTTCCTGATATTTATAAATTTATCACTGATAAAATTGCAGAAGGATACCAGAGTTATATTGTGTACCCACTTGTGGAAGAATCAGAAAAACTCGATCTGAAAGCTGCCGAAGAACAATTTGCGGAATTAAAGGAAACTTATTTTAAGAATTATAAAGTCGGACTCCTCCACGGCAGAATGAAATGGCAGGAAAAAGAAGATGCAATGTTACGATTTGCCGCTAAAGAGTTTGACATTCTTATTTCAACCACAGTTATAGAAGTCGGAATAGATATTCCAGATGCAAACATTATTTTAATTAATGATGCCCACAGATTTGGGTTATCGCAGCTTCACCAGCTACGCGGAAGAGTGGGACGAAGTGATAAAAAAGCCTATTGCATTCTTGTTACAAAAGAACAATTTGCAACAAAATCAAACACTATGAATTTTGATTTTGAATATCTTTCCCGTGCGGAAATTGAGCGACACAAATCAGCAATCAGATTGAATTCAATGGTAAAAACTTCAAGCGGATTTGATCTTTCTGAAATTGATTTGAAACTGCGCGGACCCGGAAATATTTTTGGAACGGAACAAAGCGGCTTACCTGCACTGATGTATTCTAATCTTACTGAAGACCAAAATATTTTAGTGGATGCAAAACAAGCAGCTTTTAGTCTGGTTGAAGCAGATCCGAGTATGAAACTGCCTGATAATAAAATTCTAAAAGAAATTTTGATGAGACATTACCGTGAAAATATTATTTTATCTCAGATTGGCTAATCAAGATTTGCGGAAATAATTTTTACTAAATTTTTTTCAAGACTCTCAACCGGAGTTTCTATTATTCTGCCAACTTCTTCTTTGTCTTTATAAACAATTATTGTAGGAACTCTTTGGATATCTAATTTTTTCGTATCTATAACACTGCTTCTTTTTTTTGTATCAACATTTACAAGTCTGATTTTAGGCTCGTGATAAGCAAGGTGATCCAGAATTTTAAAAACTCTCGGCACTTCTCTCCTGCTGTCATGACACCAGGTTCCCATAACAATCAGAATATCAAAATCAAAAAGCTGTCCTTCTATTTTCCTGAGTGTTTCTGCATCTGGTTTATATGAAGAATACTCCTTATAGAACCAGTCTTCAAACTCATCGATGTTAAAAGTAGCTCTGTTACATTCATCTATCAGAATATTTTTTTCGGCAATTTCGTCATAAACAACTTTGTTTAAGTTTGAACAACCAACAAAGCAAAACAATAAAAGCAACAAGAATATTTTATTCATCATCCAGTTCCTTAATTCCGTTGGAAATAGTTCTTACATCAAGTCCCCAGAAAAATTTCTTACGAAGTATTTCAAAGTAATTAATAGATTTTGTGTGAACCAGCTTCAAGCTTCCCTTTGATCTCGTAATTTTTATAGTTAAAGGAACATCCAGATTATATACTCTCTGTCCGTCACAGCTGACTCTCACTTTTTCAGGATGTTCATTAATTGTAATCTGTAAAGTCTGCTTTCCTGAAAGTACAAGTGGACGCATTGTAAGTGAATGAGGAGCAACAGGTGCGAGAATAAAAACATCAGATTTTGGAGAAACTATTGGTCCGCCTGCAGAAAGTGAATATGCGGTTGAGCCTGTTGGTGTGGCAATAACCAGTCCGTCAGCAGAAAATGTGGACACATAATCGTCATCTGCTTTTATAGTCATTTCAACCATTTTGGGCCAGATACCTTTATCAATCACAATATCATTTAACGCATAAAACTCACTGCCTGAATTTAAGCATTCTCCTTCAAGGGCAACACGTTCACCAATTCTGTATTCGCCATTTTTGATTTCATTCAAAAATTTATCGATACTGTTAATTTCATATTCGGCAAGAAATCCGAGTTTACCCAAATTAACTCCGGCAATCGGAGTATCAAAATTACGGGCAAGGTGTGCAATTGTAAGAACAGTTCCATCTCCCCCGATGGAAATAATAATATCAGCCTGTTCAGCAATTTCCAGTTCTTCTTTGAAAATATTTTCCGGCAGCGGATTGTTAAAAATATTATTAAACTCTAACAGAGATTTACTTAACAAAAAATCAAATTCCATTTTCTCCATTCTGTCAACCAAAAATGCCACTACCTTAAAAACACCATCTTTGGTCAGATTAGGAATAACTCCTAAAACCATTACTCTTTCCCCTTAACTTGAAGTTCCCACAATTTTGAATACTTGGTAAATACATACGCAGATGAAAGCATTGCAAGTATTAATCCGTGAGTTCCATCCAAAATTCCTCGTCTGATAAAATACATTTTAATAAACATATAAACCGGACGAATAACTATATCAGACAATTTAACTTTCTTATCTCTCTTCTGCAACTGAACAGCTGCAAGTGAAGTATATTTATTAAATTTTTCGAAATAATGAAAAATATTCGGGTCGGTAAAATGATCAAGATCATTTTTTAATTTTCCTGCCGGTCCTTCGTAAACCAGATGTTCATGAACATCACTGTCGCTAAACACTGCTTTGTGCTTGTTAAACAAACGTTCAACTCTGCCCGGATACCATCCTGAATGTTTAATCCATTTGTCTAAAAAATACGCTCTGCGAGCAACACTGTAAACAGGATATGCCGGTTCGGAAGTTTTAAGTTGTTTTATTTCGTCAATTAGTTCAGGACGCACAGCTTCATCAGCATCAATCCAGAAAATCCAGTCATTTGAAGCTTTTTCAACTGCATATTGTTTTGTTTTGGAAAATCCCATCCACTCCACAACTTCATATTTAACATCCGGGTATGAGCTTACAATTTCTTCGGTTCTATCAGTTGTTTTACTGTCAATTATTACAATTATCTCATCTATACATTCGAGCTGACTCTCAATACAGCGCGCTATATTTGCTTCTTCATTTTTTGCAATTATTATCGAACTTAGCTTTATCATTTCTGCCATTAATCAAATAGTTTAGTAATTAGAAAGAAACAATAAATTTACACAGTTTTCGCGTTAAAAAAAAATTGAAAACCTATATATAATTATTAAATTGCCTGTTCACATTTGGGAGATAGGATGAAACTATTTGGACCAAAAGATATTAAAATACATCTTGGGAAAATTCTTCAATCCCAGAAAAATACTTTAACCGGAAAAAAGATAATCGACTTGCCGGCCGGATCAGGTGTTTCTTCTTCACAATTATATGAAATGGGCGCAGATGTTGAGCCTTATGATTTGTTTCCTGATTTTTTCAAAGATAAGCGTCTTACCTGCAAATTTGCAGATCTTGCAGAAATCCTGCCAATAAAGGATAATTACGCAGATTTTGTTTTGTGTCAGGAAGGAGTTGAACATATTGCAGATCAGATGAATCTGTTCAAAGAATTCAACAGAATATTAAAGAAAAAAGGAACTCTTTTAGTTACAACTCCCAACGATTCGAAACTTCGATCAAAATTAAGTATTCTTCTTGCGGAAAGTGAATATGCGGGAAAAGTTATGCCGCCAAATGAAATTGACAGTATCTGGTTTTCTGAAAGAGATAATGAAAATTTATATTACGGACATTTATTTTTAGTCGGGATTCAAAAACTGAGAAATCTGGCTAAATTAAACGGATTTACAATAAAAAAAATCCATCATATTCGCGCAAACCACACTTCGGTTCTTCTGCTGATTCTTTTTTACCCTTTTATACTTTTAACAAACTGGCGGGCTTATTTCAGAAATAAAAAGAAACATCCTGAAAGAAAAGAATTGTATTACGAACTGACAAAACTAAATACCAATGCCAAAATTCTGGTTGACGGCCATCTTTGCGTGGAGTTCACTAAAGAACTTGAAGCAAAAGATGTTTCAAAAGAATTAAAAGGAAAATTTACTGATTACAATATCACAACTTAAAAAACTATTTTTCGTCACTTCTGAATTGAAGTTCGTAAAGTTTTTTGTAAAGTCCTTTTTCGTCGTTCAGTAATTCTGCGTGTTTACCAACCTGAACAATTTTTCCATCATCAAGCACAAGAATTTTATCTGCGTTCTGGATTGTACTCAATCTGTGTGCAATAACAAATGTTGTTCTGTCAGCCATAAGCTTTTCAATAGCTTCCTGTACCAGCACTTCAGACTCATTATCAAGCGCAGATGTTGCTTCATCAAAAATCATAATTGGAGGGTTTTTAAGTAAAGCTCTGGCAATAGATAATCTTTGTCGCTGACCACCGGAAAGCTTGGTTCCTCTGTCACCAACAATTGTATTGTAACCTTCCGGCATATCTTTTATAAACTGATCTGCATTTGCTATTTTTGCAACTCTTAAAATTTCTTCTTCCGGACATTCATCCAAACCATAGGCAATATTGTTTTTTATTGTCTCGTTAAAAAGAACTGTTTCCTGAGTTACAATTCCCATCAGTTTACGTAAATCTTCTATTTTTATATCTTTAATATTTTGTCCGTCAATTGAAATAGAGCCTTCCGTCGGATCGTAAAATCTTGGAATTAAATCTACAAAGGTTGTTTTTCCTGCACCGCTTGATCCTACAAGAGCAATAATTTCACCTTTTTTAATTTTTACATCTATTCCTTTAAGAACCAGTTCCGGTGAATCATCATAATGAAATTTCACATTGTCAAAAACAATTTCATTTTTAAATGAATCAATATTAACCGGGTTTTCAACATTCTTGATAGTTGGCTCGGTTTCAGTTATTTCAAAAATTCTGTCGGCAGCAGCACTGGCTTCCTGAATTCTGTTGTTTACTGTTGTTAATTCTTTGATAGGACGCTGCATTGAAAATATGGCAAATAAAAATCCTAAAAACGCACTTGCTGATAAAGATTTTTCAACTAAAACTAAATGTCCGCCATAAAATATTGCCACAGCCGCAATTCCGGCTCCTATAAACTCTGAAAACGGAGAAGCTATATTTCTTACACGAACCATTTTTAAAATTATCTTTGAGTAAGTTTTTGTTTCTTTCAAAAATTTATTTGTTTCAAACTGCTCTGTTCCAAATGCTTTTACAATTTTAACACCGCTGATTGTTTCTTCCAGAATTGTAGTAATATCAGCTATTTTTTCCTGAAGTTTTTTACTGTAGCGTCTTAAAGCTTTCCCGACTGTCATTATAACCAGCAATGAAAACGGGACAGTTAAAAATGCAAAAAGTGTAAGTTTCCAGCTTATAACAAGCGCCATCACAAGAAAAACAATAATGGAAATTGGTTCTCTTACCAGATTAAGAAACACTGCCGAAACACTGTGAGCCACCTGAACATCATTTGTTATACGAGATATAAGCTCGCCAGTTTGTTCATTTTTGAAGTAACTCATAGGTAGTTTATGAAGATGTGTATAAGCATCATCTCTTATATCTTTTACAAAATTCTGCTCAACATACGCCAGAAAAAATGCCTGCATATAACCAAAAAAACTTTTGAAGAAAAAGGCAACAAGTATCAATCCGCAAACCCTGAAAAGAATTTCCTCAATTGAACCGGCAAAAATATAATTCATAAAAGAGGCTTTTAAATCAGCAATCAGATCCGTGGCAAAATCGGGGACATAACTTGAACTTTCCGAAGCTGTGTTTTCCAAAACTTCTTTTGCACCGCCTCCGCGAAAAAGCGTATCCATTAAAGGCATTATCAAAAAGATTGTTGCGCCGTTAAAAATAGCAAACAAAATTGTTGAAATTACAGATAATGAAAGATGCACCCAGTATGGTTTTACGTATCTTAATATTTTCATATATGTTGTCATTCTTTTTCTCCGGCAGTTTGCTTTCTTAAATTTAATTCCCAAATTTTTGTGTAGGATAACATTGAGGTAATGGAATTAAAAAATGAAATTATCATTCCGTAAACACCATCTTTGTAACCTTTGTAGGAAATAAAAAAGCGAAGAAAAGCTGAAACGGAATGAAGCAAAATTCCCAATCCGCCAATAGTTTTTCTTTCATAATCTTCAGTTGCCTTCAGATCTGAATAATGATTTATTTTTGCAAGTGCAGATTCAATTGAATTGTAAGTCAGATGAACCATTTTATTTTTCAGTTTTGCTGTTTTTCCGTCAGAAACAAAACCTTCGTGAACAAGTCTGTCAGTAATTGTTGTATTACTTTTCTTGAATAATCTCAGCTGATAATCATTTTCCCAGCCGCAGGTTGAAATTGCTTTTCCGATAAAGTAATTTTCGCGACCAATAAGATAACCGTCAAATTCCAGTGATGAATTTAATATTTCATCGGCAAGTTTTGGAGTGATTCTTTCATCTGCATCCAGACTCAAAACCCAATTGTTTCTTGCCAGATTAACAGCATAATCTTTTTGTTTGGAAAAACCCATCCACTTTTTTATAAAAATTTTATCAGTAAATTCTTTAGCAATTTTTACTGTATCATCAGTGCTTTCGGAATCAACAACAATAATTTCGTCTGCCCATTCAACACTTTTCAGACAGTCATAAATATTTTGTTCTTCGTTGCCTGCAATTATTACAACTGAAATTTTATTACTCAATTCTAACCTACTATTACTTTTTCAAGAAAGTTGAAAAATCCAAGGATGTAATTTACAAATTTTATAAACAATGCCCACAAAGGACTGTAAATAAAGACCATCAATACTATGGTTCCATAAATTCCAAGACGCATAAACGATGCTGTGAGTCTGTTAGGAAACAAATTAAACACAATATGAGAACCATCTAGCGGAGGAATTGGCAGGAGATTAAACAATCCGAGAAACACGTTAAAATAAACTCCCATCCAGAGAATATTAAAAACTCGCGGATTATTAACTTCAAGAAGCTGAAGAAGGATAAAAAATGCAAAAAAGATAAAACTTAAAACAAAGTTTGAAATTGGTCCGGCAGCAGAAACAACTATATCGTCTCTATGCGGATTTCTGAAATTTCGCGGGTTAACCGGAACCGGTTTTGCCCAGCCGATTAATGCAAAGCCGGATGCAAATGCCATAATGGGCATCAGCACTGATCCAAATAAATCTATATGCTTTAAAGGATTAAGAGTTAATCTTCCTTCATTTTTTGCAGTGTTGTCGCCAAACTTGTAAGCTGACCAGGCATGTGCAAATTCGTGTATTGCCAGTGATAAAAAAAACAAAGGCAAAAAAATCAGAAATCTAATTAATCTTTCGTTTACTTGTATATCAGGCAATTTAACCTCGCGGATGACAATCTTTATGGACTTGTTTAATGTAATCTCTGTCGATATGCGTATAAATTTGTGTTGTGGAAATATCTGCATGACCGAGCATTTCCTGTACAGCTCTTAAATCAGCTCCCCCTTCCAGCAAGTGAGTTGCAAAGGAGTGTCTGAAAGTATGCGGATGAACATCTTTTTTTATTTCTGCAGCTTCAACATATTTTGAAACTATTTTCCACATTCCCATTCTGGAAAATTTCGTTCCTCTGTTATTCAGAAAAACCACATTATCACTTTTCTCTTTTTTTTCAAGAAAAGGACGAATATTCAGCAAATATTTATTAACCCAGCTGACAGCGCTGCTTCCTACAGGAACAATTCTTTGTTTGTCTCCTTTCCCGATAACTCTTATAACATCATCTTGAAAATAGAGATCATTTAGTTTAAGGTTTATAAGTTCAGAAACACGCAGTCCGGAAGAATAAAGCATTTCAAGAATTGCTCTGTTTCTTAAACCTCCTTTAGCTTCGGTATCAACAGAGTTTAATATCTCCTCTACCTCGTCAAAACTTAACACAACAGGAAGTTTTCTGTGGATCTTTGTTGATTCAACTTTTTCAGTCGGATTTTTTGTGATGTAATTGGAATGAAATAAAAACTTAAAAAATCCTTTAATTGAAGAAAGATACCGGGCAGTTGTACTTGTTGTTATTTCATATTTTAATTGTTCAACAAAAAAATCAATTATCATTGAACTGGTTACTTCTTCGGCATCTGTAATTTTTTTTATTTCACAAAATCTGATAAACTTTTCCAGATCATTTCTGTATGAAGCAATACTGTTATCTGAAAGATTTTTCTCCAGCTTTAAAATAGAGAGATATTCTTTTAACAGAATTTCCATTATTTCTCTTCTTCACCGCTGTTTTCAATCTGTTCCTGATTCGGGTACCTGATTCTTTTATGATTTTGCGCAATTAAAATATTCAGATAAGCATCTTTTATTTTTCTGATATCATTAAACGTCAATGGTGAATCGTCCAGCTGACCATCATCAATTCTTATTTTGAAAATATGGTTAATAATATTTTCAATTTTCTGCGGATCAGGATCAGGCATAGATCTTACAGCAGATTCACAGGCATCTGCCAGCATTACCAAAGCAGTTTCTTTGGTATTTGGTTTCGGCCCGGGATATCTGAAATCGTCAATATTAACTTTATCTTCTCCGAGTCGCTGCTTGGCCTGCTCGTAAAAATATGTTACAGCAAGTGTTCCGTGATGCATAGGAATAAAATCTGCTATTTCCTGCGGAAGTTTATGTTCTTTTGCAAGCGTATTTCCATTTAGTACGTGACTTATTATCAACTCAACACTTCTGTCTGGATCAAGATTTTCATGAATATTTTCATTAGTCATCTGATTTTCTACAAATGTATTTGGATCAACAGATTTTCCGATATCGTGATAATATGCCCCGACTCTTGCAAGAAGCGGATTGGCATTTATTAATTCGGAAGCATTCTCAACCATTGCTCCAATTGTCATAGAGTGATTGAAAGTCCCGGGAGCATTTTTCGCCAGCTCTTTCAGCAGCGGATGATTAAAATCGGATAGTTCCAGAAATGTAAGTTCTGTATTAATACCAAATAATCTTTCAAAAAAGATGATTAATCCAAATGTTAATGCCGGACTCAAAATTGCATTAACAGAAGCAAATGCAGATGTAACCAGCATATTTTCAATTGTGTCAAACCGTTCCAGACCAAAAGCAAAAATACTCACTAAATAACCGAGAAGTATAAAAACAAAGGAACGGAAAATTTGAGTCCTGTTTTTTATATCACGCACAGTATACGCTGCAAGCGCGCCTGTGAAAATATTCATTGTTACAAAAATATAATCGTTTCCACGTAAAGCACCGGTTAAAAGAGCAATTACAACTGTGCTGTAGAACCCGATACGAGAATCAAACATAATTGTCATTATCATTGATGCAACAGGAACAAGGACAAGGAATTCAACCGGAACTCTTACATCAAGCTGTTGAACAAGAAATGCCATAAAGCAGACCAGAAGAAAAACACTTACCATCAGCAATATTGTAAGATTGTTGTGATAAACTTTTTTTCTGAACAAAAATATGTAAAGAGAAAAGATTGTAAGTACAATCAGTACGTGAAGAAACTTTCCGAGATTTTGCAAAAATGCTCCCCAGAAACCTGTTTCTTCTCCTTTTAATGCCCGGTAAGAATCGATCTTAAGTTTTATCTCTTCGGTGATTCTGTCGTGCTTTGCAACAATTCTTTCATTTTCATTTACAATTCCGATGTTGCGAGAAATTTTATCTTCAGCTTCTTTTTTTGCAACATCTGTTTGTGCTTTATTAAACCGAATGTTCGGAACTAAAAATCTTTTTACATATTCTGCAACAGCGTTATTAACTTCCTGATCATTGCTAAAATCACTTGTTAAATGATTTTTAACATAACTCATTGCAGAAAATTCTGAAAAGTATCTTCTTATCGGATAGAGAGACTGATACTTCCCGGATCTCAAAGCAATACTGTCTTTTACAACCTTGTCAAAATCCTGATCAATTAATCCGACTCTGTAAATATCACGTATAAGCTTTTCTGAAAACTTAAAACAATCATCTAAAGATTTATTATACCTGAAAGAAAGAATACTCTCGAGTCTCTTTAAATTCTTAAATGTACTGTAAGTTGCTTCATCCAGAATTGTTGAAGCATAAGCATCGGTAACTTTTTGTTCAAGATCGTAATTTATGGTTGCAAGTAATTTTTTGTTATACTTTTTCAACGAATCAACTGTCTGTTGAGGAGCATCCTCATATTCAGTGTAAATTGGAAAAACTTTTTCTGCAGCATACTTTTTCTCTGCTTCGTATACTTCTTTGTTTTTCAACAGAGGGAATGCATAAGAAGCGATTAAATCTTCCTGAAGCCAGATTGAACCGACCGTAACTTCGAACTCGAGAGATTCACCTTTTGGAAACATAAGTACAATCAGACTTATCATCCCGAGGATAATAGTCAATTTTATGCGCAAACTGTTTTTCCAGCTAAATTTATTTTCAGGATTTTCCATATATCATCCGGTTGATTAAACTACTTATTAATAATTATAAAATGTATTTAATATTCAGATATAAAATATACGGATTTTTTTTAAGTTGTTGTAATTAAAGAAGTTGGAAAGAAATTTTTGAAACAGGTTAAAATTGCGAAAAATAAAATATCCCGGACAAGTTTTGCCTGCATTTTATCCGGGATAATTAACAACCAGCTTAAATCAAGCCTTTTCAAGCATCAGTACACCAACATCGGTTAAAACTTTTTCAAGATCGAGCAGGATTAATAATCTGTTTTCAAGTTTACCAACTGCGGTGATATACTCCGAATCTATGCCGGCTACAATTTCGGGCGGGGCTTCAATTATATCTGTCGGGATTCTCAAAACTTCACTCACTTCATCTACAATAAATCCCATAATTGTATCAGTTACTTCAACAACAATAATTCTGGTTGCCTGGTCTCTCTCCTTTTTTTCCAGATTTAGTTTTGTTCTCAAATCAACTACAGGGATAATTCTTCCTCGCAGATTTATTATTCCTTCTATAAAATCGGGGGTGTCGGGGACTCTTGTAATATCCATCATTCTGTTAATTTCCTGAACGCGCAGGATATTAACTCCAAACTCTTCAGTGCCTACTTTGAAACTTACCAACTGAATAAGTTCATTATTCGCTTTGGTTACAAATTCTGTGTTCATATTTACCTCGTTAAAATTTTACCGCTGCCATATTTTTAGAAAATGCCCTGCTGTGCAGGACATTTTATCAGTTCAACAACATTGGTTCACGGGAATCAACCAATAAATTTTTGTTGTTTGAATTACTGTTATACTCAATTGTAAATTGTCTCAGCATTTCAGACAGATCCAATGTCAGTCTGTTCAGATCTTCGGCCGTAACAGCTGTCTGCTGAATTCCGGCAGCCGATTCATTTGTTACATTGTTTATTGCTTCAATATTTTGCGCAAGTCTTTCAGCTGTGCTTGACTGCTCTTCACTTGCCGAAGCAACCTGATTAATCTCCTGCATAACATTTTCAGCATTTTTTAATATAGCTACAAATGTTTCAGATACTTCTTCTGTAAGTTTCATTCCTGTGTTAACAGCTTCTTCCGCATCCTGCATTGAAGAATCAGCTTCATTTACATCATTCTGAATCGCCTGTACAGTCTGAGCAATTTCTTTAGTCGCATTTGTGGTTCTTTCAGCCAGCTTTCTAACTTCATCGGCAACAACGGCAAATCCTCTCCCCTGTTCCCCTGCTCTGGCAGCTTCAATGGCAGCATTGAGCGCCAGAAGGTTTGTCTGATCGGCAATGTCATCAATTACCTGAGTTATTTCGCCAATTTGCTCTGTTTTGTTTGTCAGCTCTTTAATGATAGTTCCTGTTTTTGTAGTGGCCCCTACTATCAGGTTCATACCTTCTTTTGTGACTTCAATTTTTTCACTTCCGACTGCTGATTCGTCTTTTGATAATTTGGAAGCATCAGCTGCCTGATTGGCACTTTGTGCTGTTTCTAAAATTGTTCTGGTCATCTGCTCAACTGCAGTTGCAACTTCCTGCGTTTGAGAGCTTTGTTCCTGCGCACCCGCCGCCATTTGTTCCGTACTGGCAGAAATCTCGGTGCTTGCACTTGTAGTAGCTTCTACAGCCTCTGTAACACTTTGGATAAGTCGGCCAATAGAAGTACCTACTTCATTAACACTTTTCTTTATTGCTTCGTGATCGCCTTTGTAATTTCCTTTTACACGATGTGTAAGATCTCCGGTAGCATAAACAGCCAGAACTTCCGAAGCTTCTTTTACCGGTTCCAGAACTGCATCAAGCGTACCATTTATTCCTTCAATTATCTGGCGATATCCCCCCTCAAATTTCTGCGAATTACCTCTTGTTGACAGATTACCATTTACAGCGGAAGCAATTAGGTTGTCTGTTTCTGCAAGAAGTTCTTTTAAGGTATCTACCATTTTGATAAATGCCGGAGAGATTTCATCTTCTTCACTTTCAAGTTTTATATTTACATTTACATCACCTTCTGCAATTTTATTCATATTGCCTACAACATTTTGGAGTCCGTTTGCAAACTCGTTCATCGAGCCTGACATTTCACCAACTTCATCGGCAGAGGTTATTTCCAATCGGTCGCCAAGATTTCCTTTTGCCATTTTGTTCATCATCTCTTTAGCAGCAATAACCGGATTTGCAATACTTCTTGAAAGATAAAACCCAACAACAGCTGCACCAATACTCATCAGTATACCAATTATGATTGAAAAATTTCTGATTCCATACGATGCTTCAAACGCTTCAGATTCATCAATTTCTGCAATTATAGCCCATCTTATTCCGCCCGGCAGTTCAAGAGGATCATAAACAGAAAGCACATTGTTTCCGTTGTAATCTGTAATAATTTGTCTTCCGCTTTTACCATGCAAGGCTTCTTCCGAAGCTGTTGTTTTCACACCATTTCTTTCAATTGTTCCCATAAAAGATTTTTTAACGGTACGATCCTTTGCATCTAGATAAGAATCAGATCTCATTTTGTAATCTTGCCCAACAAGGTAAGTCTCACCACTCTCTCCCATTCCGGTTCTTTCCTGCATAACTTTGTTCACCTGATTAAGTGAAACTTGAAAAACAAGAACTCCCACATATCCGAAATTTGCATCTTGAATAGGACACCCGATAAAACTTGCAACATCCTGAGAAGGTTCATACCAGCCGTAATCAGCCATTGTAAAACCTTTTTGTCCTTCTCTGAAAACTTTTGCCAGACCGGAACTTGCTAAAGAACCTGAGACAAGATTTTGACCTAAATCAGATTCACCCCCAACTGTGTAAACAATATCACCCTTGGGAGAAATGATAAAAAGATCATAATATCCATAAGAGTCCAAATATTGTTGTAACTTGGGTCCATACAGATTTTTCCATTTCTGCCATTCCTGTCCCGACATTCCGCCTTTGTTAAACGAATTTACAAATCGTGACGAAGCCTGAACAACAGCCGTATTATAAGCATAAACTTCCAAGTCGTTTCTGCGCGACTCAAAATACTCCTGAATCTGTTTTTTCTTTATTGTCTGAACACTTTCCAGCTGGTTAAATGCCAGATCTTTTATTGCACCACCGGCATTAGAAGTT
>JBGRQB010000020.1:0-36828 GCA_041725875.1 Rhodothermaceae bacterium | reverse complement strand
GCTTCGCACGCCTTCAAACAGTTTTTGTTCTTAACGCCTCTGTTCATCAATTTTCTTTACGCTCAGAAAAAGATGCCGGACGGCACACTATGTCATCCCGAGCCGTTAGTCGAGGGATCTCAATTTAGCATCGTGCACAATCTAGCATTGAGTTTCCTCAGCTACGTTCGGAAAGACATATAGTATATATCCCTGTATAATCGTGTCATCTCGAATGGAATGAGAGATCTCACTCCGGTATTGTGTGCAATGCCGCGTTGAGATTTCTCCGTCGCTGCGCTCCTGCGAAATGACACGCGTTGTAATGTTGTAAATAGCACACACGACGATTAAAGTCGTCGACTACCACACAATTCTTGTTTCAAACCCTGTAGTCGATGGCTTTAGCCATCGGTTATTTTAGATAACAAAGAAAACTTATTCTCAGGTAACGCATCTTTTTTTAAGATTCACTGATTATTTATCTATATTTCAGGCTTTTATAGTTTCACGTCTTGGGCTGACCAGACTGAAAAAATATGTCAAAATCAACCGATATACTTTAATAATATTGTTTAATTTCGACATTTAAATAAAAAACGGAGACATATGTAACTTTTTTACTACTGGTGTCGTCAAATATGGCAAATAAAACAAAGAATTATTCAAAATTACAGAGGAAATAATGAAAAGAGTGTTTTTATTTTCTATTTTATTAGCATTATCAACTTTATTAGTTGCACAAGAAAAATTAACCCTTGAAAAGGCGCTTAAAATAGCCCTTCACAGAAACTCCAAATTAATTAAAAGTAAAAACAATCTCAAAGCAGATAAAAGTGATGTAAAGAGTGCCTGGGGCGATTTACTTCCAACTTTATCAGCAAGTGGAAATTGGGAATACAGCAAAAACAAAACTGCTGAGGGAACAAAAAGTGGTGATGGTTTTGGTGCCACCATTTCTTCCAATGTAACTTTGTTTGACGGACTTGCAAATTATGCCAGCATTTCCAAAGCGGAAAAAGGTTATGATGCTGCAAAATTCAGTATAAATAATTTAAAGCAGGATATAGTTTATCAGACAACTGCATACTACTATAATGTATTAAAAGCGGAAGAACTTCTTAAAGTTAGAGAAGAAAATGTAAGATATAACCAGAAGTTTTTAGAACAGATTCAGGAAAAAAATAAACTTGGTTCAGTTCCTGTAGCAGATGTTTACCAGCAGCAGGTTCAGGCAGGTAACGCAGAGTTTCTTTTAATTAAAGCTCAAAACAATTATGAATTTTCTAAAAATACGTTACTTAACTATCTGGCTCTTGATGTATTAAATGAGTATACATTTGAAAAAGTATCAGAAAAAACTTCTGATATGCATTCATCTGATTATGAAGGTGAGTTTGCAAACCTTAATGAACAGGTTAAAAAAGCATTGTTCCAGAGATTTGATTATAAAGCTTCAAAATTAGATTTTGAAGGTGCCGAAGATGGTATTACAATAGCAAGAAGCGGACTTATTCCATCTATTTCCGGCAGAGCAAGTTACAGCACCAGTGGTAAAGAAGTTGGTGATCTGTTTGATATGTACGGATTTACAGGAAGCATTACTCTTTCTATTCCTATTTTTTCAGGATGGGATACAGAGAATATTATTCAGAAAGCAAAAGTTACTTCAAGCAACGCAAGAGAAGATTTATCAGCACTTGAAAGACAAATCAAAATTGATGTTAAACAAGGTTATCTTGATTTGTTAGCTTCTAAAAAGCAGCTTGATGTTGCCAACAAAAAAGTAACTTCAGCCGAAGAAAATAAAAAAATCAATAATGAAAGATATAATCTTGGGTCAGGAACCATTATTGAAGTTTTACAGGCTGATAAAGATTTCATTCAGGCACAGAGCGACAGAATTGATGCAATGTATGAATTTCTTACAAACAGAGATTTGCTGAGAAAACATCTAGGGGAATTAGAGTTCAGCAAATACGAAAAATAGTTTAAGCCGACACACGACTAAATAAAGGATAAATAGTTTAAGGAGATTATTTATGGCAAAGGCCAAAAAAGGATCAAAGAAGAAAATTATATTTTCAGTTTTAGGCTTGTTGATAGTTGCAATTATTGTTCTGGTTGTCGTCGCCAGTTCAAAAGAAAACTTTACTGAAGTTAAAATTGAGAATGTAAAAAAACGTACTCTTACTCAGTTAGTAAATTCTACGGGGAAAATTTATCCGGTTAATCAGGTTGTTTTAAGACCTGAAGTTGCAGGTGAAATTGTAGAACTTCCTGTAATTGAAGGTCAAAAAGTTGAAAAGGGAGATTTACTTATCAGAGTAAAGCCTGATCTGTATGTTGCCCGTCGTAACAGAGCAAAAGAAAGTCTAAATTCAGCAAAATCTAATTTGACTATAAATGAAGCAACACTTGAAAGAATTGAATCTGAATTCAAACGCGTAAGTGGATTATATGCAAAAAAACTTGCAAGTGATAAAGAACTTGAAATTGCAAAAGCTTCACTGGCAGAAAGTAAGGGTCGTGTTGCAGCCCAAAAAGCAGCAGTAGAACAGGCCAAAGCAAGTTATAGCGAAGCTCAGGCAGATCTTGCTAAAACAGCTATTTATTCACCTATTTCCGGAACCATTACTCAGCTAAATGTTGAATTAAGTGAAAGGGTGCTTGGTAGTTCCTTTAACCAGGGTACTCATATCATGACTGTTGCAGATCTTGACAAAATGGAAGCAAGAGTTGATGTTGATGAAAATGACGTTGTTTTAATAAGAGATGGTCAGGAAGCTATAATTGAAATAGATGCTTTCAAAGATATGAAATTTAACGGTAAGGTTACTCAGATAGGTAACAGTGCCAAATCAAGAGGTTTGGGAACACAGGACGAAGTTGTAAACTTTGAGGTTAGAATTTTACTTGTTGACAAACATGAGAGAATCAGACCCGGAATGTCCTGCGATGCAGACATCAAAACAGCTACAAGAGAAAACGTTTTTTCAGTTCCTATCCAGAGTGTAACAGCAAGAATGGATGAAAGTGAATATGATGAAAATACTCCTGCAAGCAAAAGAAAACCTAAAGAAGTTGTTTTCGTTGTAGTTGATAAAAAAGTTAAAATGAAAGAAGTAAAAACCGGCATCAGTGATGATGATTATTATGAAATCATTTCCGGTCTTGAAGAAAATGAAAAAGTGGTAAGTGGTCCTTACAGAGCTTTATCAAAAGAGCTTGAAGATGGTAAAAGAGTAGTTGTTCAGGAAAAAAGAAAAAAAGGTAAAAAGAAAGAACAAGTAGCTGAAGCATCAAACAACTAATCTACGGACTAAAAATGAATATTATCACAATAGAACATATAGCAAAAATATATGAAGTAGGAACCGAACTTGTTCATGCACTTGCAGATGTATCTCTGAAAATAGACCAGAATGAATATGTTGCAATTATGGGGCCTTCAGGTTCAGGTAAATCTACTTTAATGAATATTCTCGGGTGTCTAGATACACCGACCAGAGGATTATACAATTTTGAAAATGTGAATGTAAGTGATATGAATGATAACGAACTTGCTGAAATCAGAAACAGCAAAATCGGATTTGTATTTCAAACATTCAATCTTTTACCCAGGTCAAACGCGCTTCACAATGTAGAACTTCCTCTTATCTATGCCGGTGTGCCTTCAAGTGAAAGAAAAGAAAGAGCCGAAGCAGCTTTGGAAAATGTGGGTCTGGCAGACAGAATGCTCCATAAGCCCAACGAGCTTTCCGGTGGTCAGCGTCAGCGTGTTGCTGTTGCAAGAGCACTTGTTACAAATCCTGCAATTATACTTGCGGATGAGCCTACAGGAAACCTTGACTCCAAAACAGGTGAGGATATTATGAGATTATTCCACGATATCCATGGCCAGGGAAATACAATTATTGTAGTTACACATGAAGAAGATATTGCAGAACATGCCAAAAGAATTATTCGTCTGCGCGACGGATTAATTTCCAGTGATTTACCGGTTGAAAACCGTACAATCCCAAAACCAAGAGGATAGGTATATCTGTATGAAAAGCACGAAATTATTTGAAATGAAGGAAGGCTTGTTTATAGCCTTCCAGGCAATTGCAGCCAATAAAATAAGAGCTATTCTCACAACTTTGGGAATCGTTATTGGTGTTACTTCTGTTGTTCTTGTTTCAGTTGCAATTTCGGGTATAGATAACGCATTTAATGACGGCATTGGTATTATGGGTGTTGAAAATGTTTATGTTTCAAAATTTCCCTGGGGCGGTTCAGATAAGCCTTTCTGGGAAATAAGAAACAGACCCAATCTTACTTATGCTCATTATAAAAAGTATCAGAGACAGGCGAGTCTGCCGGTATCTGTTTCTCCTTTCACAACAACGTTTAAAGAAGCCAAATATGAAGATAAGGTGAATGAGGCCACTGTTATATACGGCACAAATCACAAGTATTTGCAGACTTCAAACGTAGAGCTTGGGGAAGGACGTTTTTTCACGGAAACAGAAGACAGATCCGGTAAAAATATTGCAGTTATGGGAGCCGATGTTGCTGAGAACTTATTTGGCGAAAAGCGGGTTCTTGGTATTGAAGTTGACATAAACGGCGTTAACTATAAGATAGTCGGTTACCTGAAAAAACAGGGTACAATTATGATGGGAAATCTTAATCCCGATAAAATGATGATTATACCTATTGAAACAATGTTCAAACATTACAGAAGAAAAGCTACTTCCAACATTCATATAAATATTCGTGCTGCAGGCATTGAACAGGTTGAAGATGTGAAAGATGAAGTTCAGACTATAATGAGAAATATCAGGAGTCTGACTTACCGTGATGAAGACGATTTTTCCATCAATCAGCAGGAAGGCTTGCAAAGTATTGTAGACGGAATAGTTAATGTTATCAGAATTGCCGGATATTCGGTTACCGGACTCTCACTTCTTGTAGGAGCAATAGGCATTATGAATATTATGTTTGTTTCCGTAAAAGAGAGAACAAAAGAGATTGGTATCAGAAAGGCAATTGGAGCAAAAAGAAGAGCCATTTTAGGTCAGTTCATTTTCGAATCCTCATCTATTTGTTTGTTAGGAGGTATAATTGGCCTGCTCGCCGCCTTGCTCCTCAGTATGATTATAAATCAATTTTTACCAACATCAATCCAGCCGGGTGTTTTAATTCTTGCACTTTCTATTTCAATTATCACAGGTGCGGTTTCAGGAATTGCCCCTGCGTACACAGCTGCAAAACTTGATCCGGTAGAAGCGTTGAGGTATGAATAATGAGACTATTCGGTGAAATTATAAAAGTATCGCTTCATTCGCTAATGGCGAACAAGCTTAAATCGTTTCTTACAATTCTTGGTGTAATATTCGGGATCTTTTCAATTATCTCAATCAGTACTGTTATTTCAATGTTACAGACTAACATCGAAAATGGTATTGGCGGACTTGGAAAAAACACTTTCCAGATTCAGAAACGCCCTGCAATGGGTGGTGGTGACCGTGCCGAAAGAATGAGAGCAAGAAAGAGAAAAGATATAGAATTTGAACACTATGTCGAGTTAAAAGAAAGATTTTCAGAAGCAAAATCAATTGGTGCAGAGCAGTGGGGATTTAGTAAAATTATCCAGTACGGAAATGAAAAAACAAATCCCGATGTATCAATCAGCGGAATTACACCCGAAGCTCAGGAAAACAATGACTGGGTAGTTGAATCAGGCCGACCAATAAATTCATCCGATGTTGATCGTTCCGAAAGAGTTACAGTAATAGGAGTAGATATTGTGAAGAAACTTTTCAGCAATATTAATCCAATCGGACAATCAATAAAGGTTGACGGACACAGATTGCGTGTTGTTGGTGTTCTTGAATCAAAAGGAGATCTGTTTGGTCAGAGTCAGGATAATTTTATTCTGCTTCCTCTTTCAACATTTCAGGGATTTTACGGCAGAAGATCGAGATCTGTAAATATTACAGTTAAGGTAAGAGCCGAAGATAATTACCTTGATATGATTGAAAAAGCCACAGCCATTTTCAGAGTTGTAAGAAAAGTTCCTGTTGGTGAACCTGAGGATTTTGATGTCTGGTCAAACGAATCATTAATTAGTAATTTTAACGATACAACTCAGGGTGTTAAAATTGGTGCATTAGTTATAGGAATGATTGCATTAATTGCTGCCGGAGTTGGTATTATGAATATAATGCTGGTTTCTGTTACAGAAAGAACAAAGGAAATCGGCATAAGAAAATCTATTGGAGCAAAAAAATCCAATATTCTTGTACAATTTTTAATTGAAGCTCTTGTTTTATGTCTGGCAGGAGGTTTAATTGGAATTGCAATGGGAGTAACCGCTGGTAACCTTGTGGGATCGCTGATGAATGCTACGGCGCTTATTCCTGTTGACTGGGTTATTGTAGGTGTGCTTTTATGCACCGGCATTGGAGTCGGGTTCGGGGTTTATCCCGCATATAAAGCTGCTAATCTTGACCCTATTGAAGCATTACGTTATGAGTAAATTTAATAACTTTTCGAATTGTGGATAAGGAATTTATGAAAGGTAACAGGTTATTTGAATTAAAAGAAGGTTTAATCATATCACTGAAAGCCATTGCTGCCAATAAAATCAGGGCAGCACTTACCACTCTGGGCATTGTTATTGGTGTAACATCTGTTGTACTTATGTCAACCGCTTTATCCGGCATTGATAATGCCTTTAAAGAAGGGGTAAGTCTGATGGGAAGTGATAATATATATATTGACAAATGGGCCTGGTTTAACAACGATATCCCCTGGTGGGAGTTGAGAAACAGAAAAAATATCATTTATAACGAATATAAAAGATATGAAAAAAGTGCCCAGTTGCCCCTTTCGGTATCACCTACTTTAAGATCAAGAAGAAACGCGAAATTTGAAGACAATACAGTTGAGAGCAATACCATTATTGGTACAGATCATAAGTATATGTCAACAACCAATCTTATTTTGGGAGAAGGACGCTTCTTTAATGAACTTGAAGGTCGCGGCGGAAGAAATGTTGCGGTTGTAGGCTTTAAAGTTGCAGAACAGCTTTTTAAAGATGCTAACGGGTTAGGACAGGAAATAAAGATTTCCGGAAAAAAATATCGTGTTGTTGGTCTGCTGGAAGAACAGGGAAGTGATATGATGGGCGGATTTAATCCGGATCATCAGATTATTATTCCAATTGAATCGATGTTCAAATATTTCAGAAGAAAAGCCACAGCCAATGTTACAATTAATGTTAAAGCAGAAAACTCACTTATGGTTGATGCAACAAAAGAAGAAGCTATCAGCGTTATGAGAAAAATTCGCGGTCTTGCTTATGATGAAGACAACGATTTTTCTATCAATCAGCAGGAAGGTTTGCTTAACAACATTAATCAGGTTGTTGGTGTTATTAAACTGGCTGGTTATTTTATTACCGGACTAGCATTATTTGTAGGCGCTATTGGTATTATGAATATTATGTTTGTTTCGGTAAAAGAAAGAACAAAAGAGATAGGCGTAAGAAAAGCCATTGGTGCTAAACGCAGAGCTATTTTAAGTCAGTTTATCTTTGAATCTTCATCAATCTGTATGCTGGGCGGGTTTATCGGACTCGGGTTTGCTTTAATGCTTTCCCTTGTGGTAAATCAGTTTTTACCTGTTGTTGTACAGATAGATGCTGTTATAATAGCATTGGTTATTTCTATTCTTACAGGCGCTGTTTCCGGTATTGCTCCGGCCTATACAGCTGCTAAATTAGATCCAGTAGATGCGTTGAGGTATGAATAATGAGAATATTGCCGGAAATAATAAAAGTAGCTCTCAGCTCTTTATATGCAAATAAATTAAAATCATTTTTAACCATTCTCGGAATTGTTGTGGGAATCTTTTCAATAATTTCCATAAGTACCGTTATTGAAATGCTTCAGAAAAGTATTGAAGACGGAGTTTCCGGTATGGGACAAAATACATTTTATGTTAATAAATGGCCCGCTGTAATTACCAGTCGCTCAGAATGGCTCAAATACAGAAACCGTAAAAACATCAATTACAACCAGTATGAAAAACTGAAAAAAGTCTTTACGGCAGATGTTTCAATCGGAGCCGAACAAAGCGGACGAAATGTAATTGTTAAGTACAACGGAGAAGAAACAAACCCTACGGTCGATTTTCTGGGAGTTACTCCCGAAGCGTTTAGCAATCGTGATCTTCACGCCTTAGCAGGAAGAAATATCAGTCAGAAAGACCTTGAAAGCTATGCAGATGTTGTTGTGCTCGGAGCCGATATTGTTAAAAAGCTTTTCAAAAAGATAGATCCTGTTGGTCAGCACGTAAAGATAGACGGTCATAAATTGCGCGTAATTGGTACTCTGGAGAAGAGAGGTGAGATTTTCGGGCAAAGTCAGGATAACTTTGCAGTTGTGCCTCTAACCACCTTCCAGAGCTTTTACGGAAAGCGTTACAGCTCTGTAAGAATTTCCATAAAAGTTAATAATGCAAGTGAATATAACGAACTTATAGAAAAAGCAACAGGCTATTTCAGAACAATCAGAAAAGTGCCGATTGGGGAAGAAGATGATTTTTCAATTGCCACAAATGAAGCTGTTATGGGAAGAATTAACGATATGACAGCAGGCGTGCGTATTGGTTCTATTGTAATTGCAATGATTGCACTTTTGGCAGCAGGTATAGGAATTATGAATATTATGCTTGTATCTGTTACAGAAAGAACCAGAGAAATCGGTATCAGAAAATCTATCGGAGCTAAAAAGAATAATATACTTTTTCAGTTTATTGTTGAAGCAATTGTTCTTTGTCAGGTAGGAGGAATTGTTGGAATTGCACTTGGGGTATTACTCGGAAATGTGGCCGGATCTGCCCTTAAAGCAAACACTATGATTCCGTACGACTGGATATTTATAGGAGTACTTCTATGTACTGCTGTCGGAGTAGGCTTCGGGGTTTATCCTGCATATAAAGCAGCAAATCTCGATCCTATTGAGGCACTTAGATATGAATAACGCATTATAATATAAATCTTCACAAACCCCGGTTTACCGGGGTTTTTTGTATCCTTGCACCTCTTTACATTTACCGCTTATATCCGATAATAGGCTGTTTGATAATTATTGGGTAAGTAATTGGCAACATTATTATTATATGGCTTTGGCAGTAAAATCAAAATCAGGGAAAGTATATCAGGGTATCTGAGAGCGCAATATCCTGACATTAACATAAAGTACGCCGAATCAAAAAAATCGTGCCTTAAACTGATTGAAGAAAACCTCGTCAGCTGTATTATTATTAATCAAATTGAAGATGATTCTGATTTGTTCGGATTGCTTAAATCAATTGAAACAAATCCCGGATACTCTCATATTCCCCTTATTGGTGTTAACAGCTCAGGTAAAGATCTTAACCTAAACATTACCGATTCTTTTATTGCAACTCTTTTTATCCCGCTCAATTTTGATGAGCTCAGAAGCTTGCTTGAGAATAATATAAAAGGACTTGAAAAACACAGAGATGTTAAAACAAAAAAAGACAGCGATTTCCGTTTCAAAGAAAAATATGACACCCGAAAAAGCTGTTTTGCCAGATGTAAGGCAGTAAAGAATAAAGATAAAAAAGTAATTGATTATAAGTTTATTGAAATAAATCCCGAGTTTGCAGAGTTTCTCGATTTGATGATAGAAGAAATCTACAACAGCTCACTTTTGCAAATATTTCCCGGATTGGCAAACATTTTACTTGAACTCCTTAACTCAGCCAACGAAAACGGGAAACCTGTCTATTACGAATGCTTTTCAGAAGCAAACAACAAACATTTTGAAGTAATTGCCTATAAAGAAGATACAGAAATAGTAAATACAATAATAATTGATACAACACAAAAACATGAAGAAGAAGAGGAGCTTTTCAGACAAAAAGAAAAGTTCGGTGAAAGAGTAAAGGAATTGAGGTGTTTGTACAATATCACCCGGGTGCTTAGTGAAAATCATATTAGTATTAAAGAAATGCTGAAAAAAATTATCATTCTTATTCCCTGGGCGTTTAAATATCCTGCTTTGGCAAAGGTAAAAATAACAGTGGGAGATGAAGTTGAAACATCTGCCGAATATGAAGAAACAGAATGGAAAATAGAAGAAAATCTGATAATACGCGAAAAACGGGTGGGCAAAGTATCTGTCGTTTACAAAGAAGAAAAACCAAAAGAATATATTGGTCCTTTTCTAAAAGATGAAATCAGTCTGCTCCGCTCTGTATGCGAACAACTTGCCGGAAGTATTGAAAAATTTGAAACCAGAAGCGATCTGCTTAAAATGAACCAGCAGCTCGATCTGGCTTTCCAGGCAGCAGATTTCGGGATCTGGGACTGGGATATTTCCGATAACAGGCTCTTTATAGACAACAAATATCTGGAAATTCTGGGTGAAAATATTGTAACCAATTCACTTAATAAAGTTGACTGGCTCGAAAGGCTGCATCCTGAAGATAAAGAGCAAATTCTGCAGAAAATGGATGATAATCTTGCCGGACACAACAGTATGTTTCTTCAGGAATTTAGAATAAAAACCAAATCCGGCAACTGGAAATGGCTGCAGGATACAGGTAAAATTACCAGACGCGATGATATGGGAAAACCTGTGTGGATGACCGGAATGGTGCGTGATATTGATGATGAAAAGAAGAACAGAATAGAACTTGAAAACAGACTCCAATTTGAGAAAATGCTTATCGATTTTATCAAATTTTATTCTGGTCTGAGAGATGACAGATTTGAAGAAGGAATCAACAAAATTATTTCCGATTTCTCCAAGTTTTTAGGGTCAGTATCATCTGAACTTGTATTTTATGAAAATGAGAAAAATGACTTAAAAATAAAAGAAGTCGTAAAACCAAATTACAACGGAAGTAATTCCAGTCTGAACTTCTCTAAACAATCAAATTCAGTAATATATTCGGCATTGGGCAAGAACAAAACATTTGTTGTGCCCGATAATTGCATTACTGAAAAACAGCAAAAGAAACTCCTGAAAGAAGCAAATTCAGAGATGCTTTTGTTTATTCCGCTGATTGACAAACAAAAAGTAACGGGATATAATCTTCACTACTTTGACGATGCTGAAAAAGAGATTTCGCCTATAGATTATAACCTTATAGAGATATATTCCGATCTGCTTTCCGGAATGCTGCAGCAGATGAATCTTGCCAAAAGCATCAGCGGAAATTACCAGGATACAGGTTCGCTCCTTATGAAATTTTTCCCGGGATTGATTCACGAAATTAACTCTCCGTCGCAATATATTGCTGATAACCTCGATTTTATAAAGGAAAATACAGTCGATTATATAGAAGCATTAAAAAATATAAAAGAACTAGTTTCAGATGAAAACTCTTCTGATTTATCAAAAATAAAGGAAATTTTAGCCGATCGTGTAAATCGGAAAAAAATAGCAAAAGTAACAGGAGAGATTGGGGAATCGTTTAACCATATTGAAGCCGGACTCGAAAATATTCAGGATATAATAAAATCGATTAATGAATTTGTTTCTGATGAAGATTTCAAAAATCACATTGAAATCAATAAAATGTTAAAAACAGTTATCGGGTTTACCAGAAATGAATGGAAATATCACTGCGATATAAACTATTCTGCCGACAGCGAAGTTATAATGATGTTTACTGAAAAAGGGAATTTATATAAGGCTTTTGTCTACCTGCTGGTAAACACAATTTACCTGATGAAAAGAAACGAACTTGCGGCAAACAAGAAAAAAACAATTAACATAAATACAAAAACAAACTCCGGTAAAGCAAGAATAGAAGTGGAATTCTCTAATCCTGAGTTTTCAACAAAGAAGATTATTGAAATTTTTAACAGAGATATTGAAGTAAAAACCGACGGCTGGACTCTTGCAGAAAAGTTTGAGTTCTGCAGATATGTTTTTACCGAAAATCTGTCAGGTGAATTTTTTATGGAATCAAATCCGAAGAAGCAGTTCAAATTTGTAGTTGTGCTTCCTATTGAAATACAGGAAAATTATGAAGCCGGTAGTGATATTTGTTGATGATGAAACAAAAATATTAAAGGGACTCCAGCGTATCTTGCTTAACAAAGAAGAAGAGTGGGAAATGAAGTTTTTCAGCAAAACATCTTCCGCAATGGATTTTCTGAATTCAACCAAAACAGATGTGGTTGTAAGCGATATTAATATGCCTGATATTACCGGTGTTGAGTTTATTCAGCGTGTTAAGGAAAAACATCCATGCGTAAAGCGAATCATTGTATCAGGTACTAATGACAGGAATTTAACAGCTCAGGCAAGCAAATTTGCGCATCAGTTTTTTCCAAAACCTTACGACACAAAAACACTTGTGGCAACCATAATAAACTTGATAGAAGCGGAAAAGGAACTGAAAAACCAGAATGTTGCCGCGTTTATAAATTCACTTGGAGAGATGCCTTTAGCGCCCGGAACTTACACAGAAATTGAAGAAGAACTTAAATCGGGAGAATATTCACTTGGTAAAATCACAACTATAATAAGTAAAAGTCCTGTTATAGTTGCAAAAATTCTTCATCTTGCAAACTCTGCCTTTTTCGGGGTAAAAGGGAAGATAACCAACATAGTTCAAGCTATAAATTTTTTGGGTCTGAACATCATAAAATCACTCGTTTTATGCATAGAAATATTTTATAAAATAAAAGGATTTGATCAGAAATATATAGATTATCTCTGGAACCACTCTTTTTCCGTGGCCCGGCTGTCAAAAGAAATTATGCAGTCTTTTAACTCGGAAAGAATGATTTGTGATATGACATACACAGCCGGATTACTCCACGACATTGGCAAAATAATCCTGCTTGAGTTTCAGGAATACAGAGATTTTATAAGTGAATTCAAAACAGAAAATTACGATCCGGGAGTTGAAGCGGAAAAGGAAAAAATGGGATTTTCTCACGCCGAAGCAGGCGGATATCTGCTTGATATTTGGGGTTTTCCTGAAGAAATAGTTGATATAGTGGGCAATCATCACTTAGGAAATGTAAACGAATGGGAAGAACTAAATCCTACAATTGCGGTTTATCTGGCTAATGAAATTGTAAAATATAAAAACGAACCAGAAAAAATTACTCTTTCGAATAAAATAAAAACAGAGTTTTTAACAGATGAAAAACTTGAAAATTGGATTAACTTAGCTATAAGGGAAGGTTATGAATAATGAAATTCTTTTTGTTGACGACGATAAGCTCTTGATATTGGGAATTCAGAAAAAGTATGAGGAGAAATATCCTTTAACTTTGGCATATTCTGCAAAAGAAGCGCTTAATCTGCTGAAAAGCGGAAAAAGATACTCTATAATTATCTCTGATTATTACATGCCGGGAATGAACGGAATCGACTTTCTGAAAGAGGTTGAGCAGTATGACAGAGATGCAATAAAAGTTTTAATTACCGGAAATGCAGATATTAATATGGCAATTGATGCGGTCAATTACGGCAATGTTTTTCGGTTTATCTGTAAACCTTTTAATTATGATGTATTTTCCAAAATTATTCAGGATTGTTTTCTTCAGTATAAACTGATAAATATTGAAAAAGTTGAAAGAATAAAATCTGATATAATTTCTATTCTTTCTCACGAAATAAGAACTCCGGTTACCGCTATAAACAATAATCTCTACCTTATGAAAAGCTCGGCTGATGAAACTCTTTCCGAAAAAATGATTGAATATCTTGACAGAATTGAAGCAACAAATAAAAAACTTGTTTCAAGTGTTAACAAAATTGAATATTTATCACAGATTCTCACCGGAAATATTAAACTTAAAAAGGAGAGTCTGAAACTGAAAGAAGCTATTCTGAATCCAGTAATGGATGAGTTTATTATGAACAACTCAAAAGATGATTTCCATTTTAATTTTAACTCTGAAATGGAAGATCTGCTTCTCTTTTGCGATGAAAAATCGATCTATCAGATTATTTACGAAATAGTTGACAATGCGTATAAATTCAGCAACGGAGCCGATATTGATATTTGTCTGCACGAAAAAGAACAGCGACCGGAACTTACAATTAGTGACAAGGGGATAGGAATTTCCACTGATTTTGAGAAACTTTCCGAGCTGTTTTATCAGGAAGATAAGGGAAGTTCCAGAATGTTTAACGGAAATGGTTTGGGTCTGACGCTCGTAAAAAAATTGTGTGATTTAAACGACATAGAAATAGATTTCAAAGAAAACGAACCAAGGGGTACTACTGTAAGATTAATCTTAAATTAGTAAGTAATTCGCCAAATAGGGATATATCCGGCTACTTTCACTATTTTTTGTCCCTCCATACTCATTGCCCAGTTGATGAACTTCTGTGCTTCTCCTCTGGGTTGTTTGGGAGTGTAAAAGTATAAATATCTGCAAATCGGGTAATCGTTGTTTCTTACATTTTCTTCCGAAGAAGAAATTCCATTTATGTTTGAGAGTTTTATTCCTTTATTATAGCCAATTCCGCCATAACCTATTGCGTGTTTATTTTCCGCAATCATTTTGGTAATGCTTTTTGTAGTATGCTTTACAATTGCCTTTCCGTAATATTCTTTTCCGTTTAATACGTGCTCTCTGAAATAAGAATAGGTTCCTGAGTTGGGTGTTCTTACGACTGTAATAATCTCTTCATCATTTCCGCCGAGATTTCTCCAGTTAGTGATTTTTCCGGTAAAAATATCCTCAAGCTGCGATAAACTGAGATTTTTAACAGGATTTTCAGGATGAAGGTAAACGCTTAAACCATCGCGGGCAATCAGGAATGAGAGTCCGACACTACTGAATTTTTCCGCCAGAACCTTTACTTCGCCCGGATTTAATGTTCTTGAAGCAGTGCAAATATCAGCAGTTCCTTCCGATATTGCTTTTACACCGCTTGTTGTTCCGCCCCCTTCAACGTAGACGGAAATTCCGGGATTTTTTTTCATATACTCTTCGGCAAGTTTTTGAGCCAGAAGAAGCATTGTATCTGAGCCTTTAATGCGTATTTTGGCTACTGCCATTGGCTTGTGAGCAGTACATCCTGCCAGAAGCATCAGAAAAACAGATATTAATATTAAGCGTTTCATAATTCCCTTATTTCTTTTCTGCGAACGATCTTAATCTGGCATTGATAAAAGGAGCTCCTGCATTCCACTGCGGTGTTTCTTCTGAGTTTGCCAAAATTAAAACCAGATCTTTTATAAAATTTATATGCTGCAGTGCAGCTTTGTAATCTATTTTATTGGATAAATCATCAAAAGGGGTGTGGTAGATATTTTTATTGTAATCTATTACCATCTGTATTCCCTGTTGATAAGTTAGATTTTCATAATCGGGTCCGTCAAGAGTAAGAACCGAAGGAATTCCTGCTTTTGCAAAAGCCATCTGATCTGAGCGGTTAAACGATTCCCAAGACATAAATTCCGGTGGAATTTGAGCAATCTTTAGTTCATTTTTCTCTGCGGCTCTCCCGATAAACTGCGAAATTGTTGAATATTCCGAGCCCGGAGCAACAATGCTCTTAAATTTATCAAACGAAGCAATTCCGTCTATATTTACATTTGCAATTGTTTTGTAAAGTGGACGCAAAGGGTGATCTATATAATATTGAGAACCGAGTAATCCTTTTTCTTCGCCGGTTGTTAAAATAAAAATTATCGATCTTTTGGGATGAAGTTTATTTTTTACAATAAAATTGGCAAGTTCAATTACAGCTGCGGTTCCTATTGCATTATCAAAAACACCATTGTAAATGTTGTCGCCCTTTACTTCAGGTCCAATTCCCAAATGATCGTAATGTGCTGATATTATTATATATTCATCCTTCAAATCAGGGTCGTTGCCTTCATACATCCCGATTATGTTTGGAGCAAAAAAGTCGCGCTCGGTAAATTTCCCTTTAAATGAAATCTTGGATTTCAAATCAAAACTTTGAATTTTATTGGAATAGTGCATTCTTTTTACCTGTTCAAAACTATATCCCGAACTGCGGAAAAGGGAACTGCTTGTTGCCGGGTTTAATATCAGACTCAAATTTCCTGAAACCGAATATGCCAGATCCACATCTTCAAAGGCATACTGGTTCTTTTTGCTGTTCCAATATTCTTTGAAATTGTAGTTCTCAAAAGGAATTATTATACAGCCGTGAGCTCCGCGCGAAATTGCGAGTCGTTGTTTTGCCTCGGGGTGACTGTAAATAGTAGGTACTTCACCTTTAAAATATTCAGCTTCTTCCGAGTAAGGTTCTCCTTCAAGCATTACTACTATTTTGCCGGTAACATCAATATCGGCATAATCGTTATAATCATATTCTGGAGCAAAAATTCCGTAACCGACAAAAACAAGGGGAAGGGGATTTGGAATAAATGTCTGATCACCTGTGTTAAAAAGGATATAATCTTTATTTAGAACAAGATTTTTCTCTGAATTACCTGTAACCAGCTTTAGCTCAGAATCGGGCTGTACTTTACTGCCGTGCATTGGAATATATTGATAAAATGTGTTTTCATCGCCAATTGGACGAAGATTAAGCTTATCAAACTGCAATGCAAGATATTTTGAAGCAAGATTTCCTCCAACTTCACCGGTTCCGCGTCCGCCGAAAATATCACTCCCAAGATAGGAAAGATGTTTTTCCAGACGCTTTTGTGAAAGGTTTTGGGCTGGTACTAATCCAAATAAAACAAACGATATGTAAAGCAGAATTTTTTTCATCTGACAATAATGTTAACAAACATCATCAAAAGAAAAGAAAACGGCTTTACATATAAAAGTTAAGAAATTGTTAAGATTTAAGCGCTCGGCTCTCTTTTTTTATCTCTTATAATAAGATTGATGTTAAACTGAGCAAATTTGTTTTCAAACCTGTTGGAATGTTTTCCAAGCGCGTCAAAATTTCCGTTAATATCAGTAAAGCTTTGCGCAATACTTAGTAACGGAGTATCATCAACATTTTTAAGCAGTTTTCCTACAACTGAACCGACTGTCATAAGTGTATCAACAACCTGAACCGGAGAGGAAGTAATTGCATTGGCAAGTTCGGAAACAGCTGATTTATAATCTTTTTTGCCTTTTAGCGATTTAAGAACGCCGCCCAGTTCTCTGGTTGCTTTATGGCATTTTACAATACTGCAAAAAACATGAACCTGAGCAGGAGCTTTTTTATTGTTTTTATCCTTTTTCCAGTAATAAATTGTTCTGTCAACCGGAAGAGAATCACCGTCATCAACATCATCAAAACCTTTAATTGTAAGATTAACAGGTTCTTTTGTAAGATCATCTACAACAACAATTATAAGATAAAGATTGGAATAACGAATAAAAGGCCAGATATGCTCCTGTTTGTTATCTTTAATAATGATGTTGGAAATACGCATTTCAATCCCGCTTATTTGATCAGATTTCGGGATATCCATTTTTTTGAATTTCGCCAGACTCGAACTATCGTTACTGGGTACAATCAGATTGTTGAACTGAAGATCATCAAAATTTAACATTTTTAACCTCTTTTTTAAGCAAATCCCTGTTAATTAATAATTGCCAAAACTCAAAACAAAATAGTACAATTACCGATTAATCGCAATTTAACAAGATTACTAAAAATTAAATTATTAAAACCTGAAATATATTTACGTAAAAAACAAAATAAAAAGGAGAATAAAAAATTTTAAGAATTTATTCCTTTTTAAGTAGATAATTTTGGTTTGAGTGTACAAAATCATTTAAAAATTAGTTAAATTTGATATTCTATTTTAGAAATAGCAGTCAGCCACCATATTTACCATTTAATCTGACTGCCAGTCTTTGAAAACCGCATAAAATCGAACAATTAAAAATTAATTATACATTTTACATTATCAATTATACATTGTAAAACGGAGTTTAAAGTGAGCAGCAACGTTAAACGAATTTTTGTTGAAAAAAAGCAAGGTTTTGATGTAGAAGCAAAACATCTGCAGCAGGATCTTAAAAACAACCTGCGAATCAGGGGATTAGAAAATGTAAGAATTGTTTACAGATATGATATGGAAGGAATATCTGATGAAATTTACGCTCAGGCGCGTACAACAATCTTTTCAGAACCTCCTGTAGATCAGGTTTTTGATGAAAAATTTGATATAAATGCTGAAGATAAAGCATTTGCTATAGAATTTCTTCCGGGGCAATATGATCAGAGAGCAGATTCAGCTTCCCAGTGTATTCAGATTTTAACACAAGCCGAACGTCCTTTGATAAAAAATGCAAAAATTGTCATCTTATCCGGCACTGTTTCAGAAGAAGAATTTAACAAAATTAAACAATATCTAATCAATCCTGTTGAGTCAAGAGAAGCGGGATTTGAAAAACCGGAAACTCTTAAAGAACAGCTCACTCAACCTGATGATGTTGCTGATATTGATGGATTTATCTATTTTGATGAAGCCGGACTTAACAACATCCTTAAAGAATTTGGATTGGCAATGGATATTGGCGATTTGAAATTCACACAAAAATACTTCAAAAATGAAGAAAAGAGAAATCCGACAGTTACGGAAATGAAAATTCTGGATACTTACTGGTCAGATCATTGCCGTCACACAACTTTCCTTACCAGAATTGATGATGTAGAATTTGAAGACGGAAAATATTCCAATAAAATAAAAGAAGTTTATCAGCAATATCTTGAATCGCGCAAGTTCGTTTACGGCGATCGCGAAAAAGATGTTTGTCTGATGGATATTGCAACAATTGCTGTAAAAGAATTGAAAAAACAGGGAAAACTTGACGGTCTGGATGAATCGGAAGAGATAAACGCCTGTTCAATTCAGGTAAAAGCCAATGTAAATGGTAAAGAAGAGGACTGGCTGGTGATGTTCAAAAATGAAACTCATAACCATCCTACCGAAATTGAACCATTTGGTGGAGCAGCAACTTGTCTGGGCGGAGCAATCCGCGATCCTCTTTCCGGCAGGTCTTATGTTTATCAGGCAATGCGTGTAACTGGCGCTGCCGATCCGAGATTGCCTATTGAAGAAACGCTGCCGGGAAAACTTCCTCAGCGTCAGATTTGTACTGTGGCAGCTCACGGCTACAGCTCTTACGGAAACCAGATCGGGCTTTCAACCGGTTTTGTAGATGAACTTTATCACCCGGGTTATGTTGCAAAAAGAATGGAAGTAGGTGCTGTTATTGCGGCTGCTCCAAAATTTAATGTTGTAAGAAAATCTCCCGAACCGGGCGATGTTGTTGTTTTACTTGGCGGTAAAACAGGTCGTGACGGATGTGGCGGAGCAACAGGTTCATCAAAGGCTCACACAGATGAATCACTTGTTTCGTGCGGTTCCGAGGTTCAAAAGGGGAATGCTCCTGAAGAAAGAAAGATTCAGCGACTTTTCAGAAATGCCGATGTTACCAGAATGATCAAAAAATGTAACGATTTTGGAGCCGGTGGTGTTTCAGTTGCAATTGGTGAGTTGGCTGAGGGACTTGAAATAAATCTTGATATGGTTCCAAAGAAATATGAGGGACTTGACGGAACAGAGCTTGCAATTTCTGAATCTCAGGAGAGAATGGCTTGTGTTATTGCAAAAGAAAATGAAGAAGCTTTCAAAAAAGCAGCAAAAAGAGAAAATCTGGAAGCTGTTACTGTGGCAGTTGTAAAAGAAGAGCCGAGAGTTAAAATTTTCTGGCGCGGAAAAACAATTGTAAATCTTTCAAGAGAATTTGTTGACAGTAACGGAGCATCTAAAAATACAACTCTAAAAGTGACCGAACCAGCTGAAAAAAGCTATTTTGACAAAAAATACAGCAATTGCTTAAAAGAGCAGTGGCTGGAAAATATATCAGATCTTAACGTGTGCAGTAAAAAAGGATTAGTTGAAATGTTCGATAATTCAGTTGGAGCATCAACAGTTAACTATCCTTTTGGAGGTCTGCACCAGCTTACTCCTGCTGAAAGTATGGTGGCAAAACTGCCAATGCTTGATGAAGAAACCACAACCGCTTCTGTAATGAGTTATGGTTTCGATCCTTATTTATCGAGCTGGAGCCCGTTTCACGGAGCAGTTTATGCAGTTGTTGAATCAGTTGCAAAAATTGTTGCTGCCGGCGGCGATTACAAATCTACCTGGTTCTCTTTCCAGGAATATTTTGAGCGTCTGGGCAATAACCCGGAAAGATGGGGCAAACCTTTTAGCGCGCTTCTTGGAGCGTATTATGCGCAATCTAAATTTGAACGCGCTGCAATTGGCGGAAAAGATAGTATGTCAGGCACATTTAACGATATCGATGTTCCGCCTACGCTTATCTCTTTTGCTGTTGATACAATGGACGCAGGGAGCACAATTTCACCTGAGTTCAAAAAAGCAGGAAATCAGGTTGTTTACCTGCCTGTTGAAAAAGATGAACATAACTTACCGATTTTTGAATCATTGCTGAAAAATTACGAAACAGTCACAAAACTGATTTCAGAAAAGAAAGTAATTTCTGCTCACACGGTTAAGGCAAAAGGAGTTGCAGAAGCTGTTTCCAAAATGACATTCGGAAATAAAATTGGTTTTGAGTTCTCCGGTGAAGTAAATTCAGAAATGCTATTTTCACCCGGATTTGGCGGAATTGTAATGGAATTAGCTGAAAATCAGGCTGCAGAAACCTTATTTAAAGGCTTAAAAATTGAAATTCTGGGTAAAACCACGGAAAATGAAGAAGTTTGCTTTAACGGCGAAGTATTAGCACTTAAAGAGCTTATTGCCAGATGGACAGGCACTTTGGAAGATATTTTCCCAACAAAAACTGAAAATGAACCAAAAGTTTATGAAAAGTATAAATTTGAAGCGCCGACAGTTATAACTCCTTCTGAAAAATTTGCAAAACCAAGAGTTTTGGTTCCAGCTTTCCCGGGAACAAATTCTGAGTATGATTCTGCAAAATGTTTTAATCAGGCCGGAGGGGAAGCAACAATTCTTCCTGTAAGAAATCTTACTGCCGAAATGATTGATGATACAATTGAAGAAATGGTGAAAGAGATAAACAACTCACAAATCATTATGATTCCGGGCGGATTTAGTGCCGGTGACGAACCTGAAGGATCAGGCAAGTTTATCGCAACTATGTTCAGAAATCCAAAAGTGAGTGATGCGGTTAATAATTTATTGAAAAATCGTGACGGACTTGTACTTGGAATCTGTAACGGTTTTCAGGCATTGATTAAACTCGGATTGGTTCCGTATGGTGAAATCAGAAATATTGAAGAAGATGCACCGACTCTTACTTTTAACAAAATTGGTCGTCACATTGCTCATTTAATCAGAACCGAAGTTACTTCAAGTCTTTCCCCCTGGTTTGCAAATATTAAACCGGGAACAGTTCAAACAATTCCTGTTTCACATGGAGAGGGAAGATTTGTTGCATCTGATGAATGGATTGAGAAATTGAAAGCAAACGGACAAATTGCCACAAGATATGTTGACCTTGACGGAAATCCGACTTCTGATAACAGATTTAATCCTAACGGATCATATTTTGCAATTGAAGGAATTACGAGTCCGGACGGAAGAGTTTTAGGTAAGATGGCTCACAATGAAAGATTGGGAGCAAATGTTGCCAAAAATATTCCGGGTAATAAAGATATTGAATTGTTTAAAGCCGGAGTTAATTACTTTAAATAGAAACATAATATAATTTGATAAATGCTCCCGGATATGAAAATATCCGGGATTTTTTTTACCCGGGAATTGAGGAGCATAAATGTAATTTGCTCCGCAAAAGAAAATCAAAAATGTATTTTGATAAATGGAGCAGAGAAGGGGAATAGAATTTTGGGAATTTAAAATTTTGGGCAGGGAATTTTCAGTAGAAAAATGAATGAAGTGAAATGTAAAAAATTTTACAATCGATTAATTTGGGGAAAGGTTTTGGGAATCGTAAAAAATTAGATTGTGAAAAACAGTCCGGAGCAGGCTTTAAGCTGAGAAAAAAATAATGCGATCAAGCATTTGCTTAAAATAGGCTAACCTATTACAAATAAACATTTTAGTGTATTTGTCTAAACGGCATATAATTATGCTACGATGTATATTCAGCTAAAATTGTTGGATGTTTCCTTTAAAATCATCATTTTTAGGAAAATCAATAGATGATTAAATAAAAAATTTAGAATTAATTAATAAATGCCACCAAAACTAATATGGTGTAACTTATGGAAATAGAACAAGTTAAATCAATTATTAACAGATTGCTTGATAACTTATCTTTAGCTGAAAAATTTGTTGAATTAGCTGAAGAAAAGGGAAGTGATCTGAAAACCCTTGGTAAAACAATCAGTGCATTAAGTAACGAAGCACATCTGGCAGGAGTTGCAAATTCCTGGCTACTGATTGAGACCGGAAGAAACACTGATGAGTTTGCCATAAAGAATATCCTTGAAACCATCTCCAAAAAGATTCCTCAATTTATTGAAGTTGAAAATATTGGAGTAACAGAGTTAAAAGGGAAACTTAATACAGTGATACGAGTGGGAGCAACACTCTCCGGCTATCCTGCTCCGTTTGAAGGCCACTTTTACGGAATTGAAAATGATGAAGTTGTTCCTCTGATTTTTAACAAACTGGATAAAATACGCTATCCGGGGAGCAAAAATGAGTGGATCACGAAAATCTGCGAAAATGCCACGCCAAAAAATCTTGATCAAAATGCGCTCAGAAAGGCAAAAACGGGATTTAAGAGTAAGCATCTCCATCTTGAAAAAGAGATTGATACCTGGAGTGATATTGAGTTTCTTAATAAAACCGGACTTGCAAGAAACGGGAAATTGCTAAATGCAGCAATAGTTTTACTTGGCAGGGAAGAAGCGGAGCATCTTATAAATCCTGTGCAGAGCGGTATAAGCTGGGTGATAAAAGATGCAAAAGGAAATGAAAAAGGCTATCAGCATTTTGGAATTCCTCTTATATTACAAACAGATGCAGTTTTGGGAAAAATCAGTAATCTGCGATATGATTATGCCACCGATACTTCATTTGCTCCGGTTGAAACAACCAAATATGAGGCTTCAATTTTACGAGAATTGATTACTAATGCAATTGCACATCAGGATTATAGTATTTCAGGCAAAATAAACGTTGTAGAGGAGCCTGACAGACTAATAATAACAAATTCCGGTACATTCATCCAGCAGAACGAAGATATTGCCCTGGACAACGATTCTCCGGCTTTGTTTTATCGAAATCCGATGTTTGTAAGGATAATGGAAAAATTGAATCTTTTAGATCTGATAAATGGTGGCATCAGAAAAGTTATGAATATCCAGCGAAAAAGGAACTTTCCTATGCCGGATTACGATTTAAGCTATCCAAATCAGGTTAAAGTTATTCTGCATGGAAAGGTTCTTAACAAAAACTACACAGAAAAACTGGTGGCAAATCCTGATTTAAGTCTTAAAGAAGCAAGAGCTTTGGATAAAGTTCAGAAAAATAAGCTTATTTCAGAGGAATTGTACAAAATGCTCCGTACCAGAAAGCTTGTTACAGGAAGGTATCCTGATTTAATGGTGGCATCCAAATTTTCTGCAAAAGAGGGAGAAAAACCGGTATTTGTTCAAAAGAGAGTTTATTCAACCGCTGCGCTGAAACAACTTGTAATAGAGCATCTGACAAAGGTAAAAGAATCCTCGAGAGGGGATATAGATAAACTTCTTATGGATAAGTATCCTGAAGAGTTACCAGCCGATAAAAGACGAAATAAAATTAAAAACCTGCTTTATCAAATGTCCCGCGTCGATAACACAATTGCTAATTCAGGATCAGCAACAAAGCCTGTCTGGACCCTGGCATAGAAAGAAATTCAAACTATACTTACAAGCACTTCTAAGCATCCTTCGGGATGCTTTTTTTTGATCTGATTCAAATTATCAAAGCAAATTGCAGCCAGGGAGCAGGGAAGAGCAAATCGATCTTATTGCGTAAGATTTTGTAATTATTTCTGAAATGAAACTTCATATAAGAGAGAAAGTAATTCAAAACCGCGAATATGCCCTAAAATAGCAGTTTACGCACCCATAGAAACCACCTAAAATTAAGCTGAAAAAACAATTATTAAGAAGAAAAACCCATTAATTAGACCTTAAAGGGAATGTAGTCCAGCTAAATTTAGCTAAAAATAAGCCGAGATTTAGCCGAGGGTTTTTAGGTTTAGCTAAGTCTTAGCTATGTCGAAGCTGAGAGTAGCTGAACTTAGCTTGTTAATAAAACCTTTGATTTTAACCTAAAAACAGATCTTTTATAAATAGAAGATTACGAAGCATTGATTAATACTTATTAAATAGCTTTAATAAACATTTATAGCCGGTTAATCATTCAGGCTGAATAGTTGTCAGGAAAGCATTAAAAGACACAATTAATCTATATATAAAGCGGTTTAAGAATAGCTCAGAAAGAGGATAGAGGATAATTAAACTGAATCAGATTGTTATGTAAAATATGGGATTGACAGATTTGGTGGGGATATAAAAAAACATCCCCCGGAGCAGGAGGATGTTTATATAAATAATAACAATTATTTACTAACTACTAAGATAACCAGCTTTCAATTTTCATTGTTCCATCTTCAATGAACTTTTTGTGCATTTCAAATGCAGCGCTAAGAACCTGAGGAGTATGGTTACTCTTCTCAATTTCCAGATAATTACGCAACTGGTCTCTATAATCAGGATGGACACAGTTATTAATGATTTCCTGAGCTTTCTGAGCCGGGGATTTACCGCGTAAATCAGCTACACCCTGCTCGGTAACCAATACCTGTACTGAATGCTCCGAATGATCTACGTGAGAAACCATTGGAACTATTGCACTGATTGCGCCACCTTTAGCTACTGAAGGACAGGTAAACATTGAAATGTAGGCATTTCTTGTGAAATCACCAGATCCGCCAATTCCGTTCATCATTTTTTTACCAAGAACGTTTGTACTGTTCACATTTCCGAACAGGTCAGTCTCAAGCGCTGTATTAATTGAGATAATTCCCAATCTTCTTGCAATTTCAGGATGATTTGAAATTTCCTGAGGACGGAGCACTATTCTTGGATGGAAATAATCAAGATTTGAATAAACATCTGCTAATGCATCAGGTGAAAGAGTCATTGAACAAGAGGAAACAAAAGAAATAGAATCATTTTTCATTAATTCCACTACTGAATCCTGCATTACTTCGGTGTACATTTGAAATTTAGGAATATCAGGATGTGCTCCCATTGCTCCCAAAACTGCATTAGCCACATTTCCCACACCTGATTGAATAGGAAGGAAATCTTTAGGAATTCTTCCTGCTTTTATCTCGTTTGCAAGAAATTCTGCCACATTTTGGCCAATTTTCATTGTTACTTCGTTAGAATCTGAAAATCCGCCTACTTCATCAGGAAGATCTGTTTCAACGATACCAACTATTTTTGAAGGATCAATCTTTACAATTTCTGATCCGGCACGGTCTGAAGGGGAAAATATAGGAATTTCTCTTCTGTGAGGCGGATCAGCCGGTTCATAAATGTCGTGCATCCCTTTTAAGGCAGCAGGATGTTTTTTATTTAGTTCAATAAGAATTTTATCAGCTTTTCTTAAAACCGTAGGAGAGATACCAACAGA
This sequence comes from Rhodothermaceae bacterium, assembly GCA_041725875.1. Classification (GTDB taxonomy): domain Bacteria; phylum Bacteroidota; class Ignavibacteria; order Ignavibacteriales; family Melioribacteraceae; genus JBGRQB01. Next base: position 11,196 of record JBGRQB010000020.1, on the reverse strand, counting down.
TGAAGTTAAAACAATTTCACCCTGTTCGGTAATATCACAAGCTTCAACAATTGCAAAATCTATTTTTCCAAAAAAGCCATATCTGATGTTTTGTGCCACCAAAGAGAGATGTGCATCAAAAAAGTGAGTTTTTCCTGAATTTATTAATTTTCTTAAATCCGGGTTGGATTGATAGGGGGTTCTGAACAAAATTGCTTCAGCTCTTGCTAATGCTCCGTCAAGAGAATCGCCGGTGGAAGCGCCTGTTATTACGCCAACTTTGAATTCTCTTCCGTCTTCGTGTTCTTTTACGGCAAATTCGCCAATTGCGGTCGGGATTGCTTTTGCTGCTCCCGCTGGTGTAAAGCCGCTAAATCCAATTGTCATACCATTTTTAATATGACCTGCGGCTTCTTCTGCAGATATAAAGTTTAAAGCCATTACTATACCTCAAAAAATTTAAGTCTTGTGTTAAGAACAACAGTAAAACACAAATATAACCAAAAAGAGGAAAAAATTCTCTATAAAACGATATAAAAATAGGGTTATTAAGTAAATAAGCATAAAAATTCAGATTTCCAGTTTAATTTTCAGAGATTTTTTCTGTAATTACTGCAAAACTTAGAAGTTTGAGGATTATTTTTTATGTTTGTAGTTTGAAGATTGAGGAAAAATGAAAACTATTATAATAGATAACGCTGAAGATCTGAAAAGTTTTATAGAAACTTTGAAGGAAAAAGATGTTAAAGAGATCGGACTTGATTTTGAAGGGGAATCCAATCTGCACAGATACGGACTCCATTTATGTCTTATTCAGATATGTGACGGAGCAGATATTTATCTTATTGATCCCATTGCAATAAAAGATATCTCACCACTTAAAGAAATATTTGAAGAGCGGAGCATTACAAAAATTATGTGTGCCTGTGATTTTGATGTTAAGCTTTTGAAAGAAACCAAAGGGATAAAACTCTTCAATATTTTTGATGTTCATTACGGGGCAAAAGCTGTGGGAATTGAAAAGCTTTCTCTCGGAAACATAGTTGAAACATATCTGAATATCGAATTAAGCAAAAGCAGGAAGAAACAAAAAGCTAACTGGAATGTGCGTCCGCTTAAAGAAACTATGATTGAATACGCTGCCGCTGATGTACGCTATCTTATTAAATTAAAAGAAGTTATGTCTGCTGAGCTAAAAGAAAAAAATGTGTGGAGCAGCTTTATTGAAAAATGTGAAAAGCTGGAAGAACTGGAGTTGCCAAAAGATAAACCTCCTCATCTTACTGTAAAGGGAGTGGGGTTACTAAACAGGGAGCAGCGTCACATTTTCAAGCATATTTATTATGCCAGAGATTTTGTAGCACAGAAACTTGATAAGCCGGTCTACCAGATTATACCAAATTCAGAACTGCTGAAAATTTCCAAAATAATTCCAAAGACGGAGCAGGAATGGGAGCAGTTGTATGAGGAGCACAAAACAACTAAGAAACATAAGGTTATGCTCCGTAAAGCTGTTGAAAGAGGTTTAAAAAAATAAAACCCGGAGCACCCGGGTTTTGAGGATTAATTTCGGAGCATTATAGCCGCGTTACCATCTTTAATTCCACGCCGTTAAATTCTGGTTCATATCTGCAAATGCCGCCTATACAAATATTACCAGCTTGCCTGTTGCCTATGGTAACATTTATGTCTGTATGATTATTCCAGTTATAACCAAACTGGAGATAATTCCAAAATCTTCTTACTTTATTGCCTTGTGAAGGTTCTGTGGTTTTCATTTCACTTACAAAAGCAATACTGATGCTTGGAGAATTTTGCCATTCAACAAGAAAGATATCATCAAAATATTCTTCAGAAGTAATATTGTTTTTGGTTTGCTGGTGTTCAAATACAAATTTTATTGTATTTTCATCATCCAGATAGAAACTGTTATCAAAAATAAATGTTAAATTTTCAGTATTTGAAGCCATTTCTTCGTTATAGGCTCCGACAAGGATACTTTTTACACTTTCTCCCCAATATTTATCTGCCTGAAAGTAATATTCTTTCAAAACAGCCGAACTTTTGTTATTTGTACCTAAAATCTGCTGGTAAAGAGAACCGTCATCAAGAGATTTTGTTTCTGCATACTCAGCTGTAAGGGATAATTCATCATTTACTTCGTAATTTGCTTCAAATTTGTATCCTTTTTCGTTGTTTTGGTTTAACGGACTCGGATGCCTGTTAAGCAAAATATAAGTAAGATCTTTTCTGAGTGAAGGGGGAGTGTTGTAGATAACTGTCCCGTCGTTGGAAGCAAAAACGAAGTTATCGTAATATTTATATTCCGAAACCAGTGAAAAACTTCCTACATAAAAATTGAAATTACCGTAAAACGATTTCCCTATTACATCTTTATCGCCGTTAAACTTGGTTCTGGTAATATCATCATTCATTTTTACGCCATATTCGGCATATAAGTCAAAATTTCCGAATGAAGGTTCAATTCTCACGGAAGCAAGGGAAGTACGAGCCAGTTCATCTATTTCCGGTTTATTGCTTACATAAGAAGCACCCATTTTCAGATTATCAACAAATTTGTACTCAAGATTTACAGCGTGAAGAACATCTTTCCGATCGGCATTTGAGTTTTCAGCCATTCCGGTAAGAGCTTTCAGACGAAGATTTCTGTATCGGCCATCCAGCATAACACCGAGAAGATTGTTATCAACTCTCAGATTTCTGTCTTCATAGCTTTTCAGAAGCATTCCTCTGCCAAAAAGTGAGTAGAAATTCCCGACTGTAATATCGAGAGAGTTGTTTCCATCCTGGAGGTTCAGACCAATATATTTGTAAGAAATATCTGCATATTTATCTTTTCCTCTTGAAATAAGGGGATTTGGATCGTTTGGCTGGAAGATATCAAAGCGAATTCCGGCTGAAAAAATTCCCCTGGAATAATCGAGATTAAGCCAGTTTTCAAATATTTCCTGTTTTTTATCTGAATCGTAAGAATATTCCATTTGATTGGAAACTCCCAGTCCCTCAGGCAAATTTAAGGTTGTCTGCCCCGAAACAACAGTAACGAAGCAAAGCAGTAAAATCAGATTTTTTATATTAACTTTTTTCATAATCATCAATTTTCTTTTAGAAGATCAGTTATTATTTGTTTTACCTTTTTCTCGTCACCATGTTTATAACCTGCGTGAGAATAGACAATATTGCCGGTTTTATCAATAATTACAGTATGGGGAACGTTGTTTGCGTAATACTTTTTGGCAACTTTCCGATTTGGATCTAAAAGTACCTCAAAAGTTAATTTTTTACGCTTAACAAAAGGTTTTACTTTTGCCATACTTCTTTCATTATCATTAGAAACCGCAACCATTTTCATCCCTTTTGAGGATAATTCTTTATAAATTTTTTGATAAGCCTTTAATTCATCAACGCAAGGTTTGCACCAGGTTGCCCAGAAACAGAGTAAAACAGGTCCGTCTCCCAAATAATTTTTCAGGGTGACAGTCTTGCCTTTTATGTTTTCCAGTCTGAAATCAGGTGCTTTTCTTTTATTTTCCTGTGCAAAAAGAAAAGAGACCGCAATTATTAAAATCAGAATTATACTTTTTTTCATTATTTCTCCAGAATCATTTTACGGATTTCGACAAATTGATCAGCTTTTATTCTGTAGATATAAACACCGCTTGATAAATTTTGAGCTTTGAAATCGACTGTATAAGCACCTGCTGAAAGATATTCATCCATCAAAACAGCTACTTTTTGACCTAAAATGTTAAAAACTTCTATTTTTACATCACCTTCTTTTTGGAGTCCGAATTTAATTTTTGTAGAAGGATTAAACGGATTCGGGTAATTTTGAGATAGAAAATATGATTCAAGTTCAGGATTTGTTTCAAATATATCTGTGGTTTGTTCTGCTTTTGCTTCAAAATTAAGAACTTTAAAATTGGAAACAGCTTCGGTGTTTATAATTTTTAATTGAACATTTCCGGTTCCAAGTGTGGTAACAGGGAACACATGCAGAGAAACTTTAATGGAATCTCCGGGCTGAACAGGATTTGATCCGAAATCTGGAGTTGTTTTTATTGTATCAAGAAACGGAGCAAAACAGGAAGTGAAACATAAAGAGGAAGTCCATTGAGCCGGAAGATTGTTTTGTTCTCTTACAATAGCAAGAGTAAGGGCTGTTGAGCCGGTGTTTTTGACTGATAAATCAAATATTATTTCCGAACCCAGAGTATCTGTTTTTGCAAGTCCGTGTGTGGTTACCGAAAAAGATTGAGCAGAAATAATTGCTGACATAACAGCAAGAAGTAGTAAAAGTTTTTTCATTATAACCTCATCAATTTATTATTAATAGTAATTACCTTTATTTAATCAGAAATTGCTGCCTGATAAATTTCTTTTGTTATTTTGTTTTGTACATAAACAATCACTTGCAGCTGATCTTTATTCCAAAGCGGATCTGTTGCAACCGAAGTAGAGATTGTCTGTTTATTGTTTACCAGATTTAATGGAGTCCCGTCAGCATCAGGAAGCATTTTTCTCATTACATCATAAAATATTTTTTCGCCGTTTGAACCGGGAGGAGATTGAAATTCTATCCTTTTTTCAATTATTACAGTGTGAATTATCACATTTTCCAGATTTTCCAATGCATCTGAGAATTTGTCTAAAGCAACATTTACAGATAACTGACTGTTTGCCACAGTTTTAGTAACCGAAATATTGAAATAAGGAATTTTTGCCAGATTACTCTCAATTGCATTGATAATTGAAGTTGAATCTGTTGCAATTGGTCTGGTTGTACCATCCGCTATTACTGTCGGGGCAGAAAATATTTTATAATAACTGCTTCTTTTTCCTGCATAATCTTTTGCGTGCAGATAGAAAGGATCGTTGGGTGAAGGGAAATTCACCGGAAATTTTACAATTGCAATTCTGTTTTTATACTTTTCAGACAAACTATGTAATATTTTGTTTGAAATTACACAGGGATCGCAACTGACATTTGCAAAATCTTCCAGCAGAACAATTTTTGAAACACTTACTTCCGTAAGTTCAAACACTGCACTTATGGCCTGATTTCCAACAATAGTATATTCCTTTTCAACATCCGAATAACCATCTTTTGTAAGCTTGAAAGTATATTTTCCAGGTGTCAGCTCCAGAGTAGCGGGAGTTAAATTCCCGCTATCTGAACCATTAACAAAAATTTTGGCACCTTGAATGTTTGCAGTAATTTCTATTTTTCCTTTTACCACTTCCACAGAAACAGGAGGATTGGTTTTACATCCGGTTAAAAAAGTAAGCAAAAGAGTTATTAATACAAGATGTTTCAACTTGGTACCTATATTTTATTTAATAAATAACATTTTTTTGATATCTGAGAATTCGCCGGCCACAATTTTATAGAAATAGACTCCGGAAGCGATTCCTTTTGCATCAAAGTTTACTTTGTAACTTCCTGCATCTTGTGTTTTATCAACCAGAGTTTTTACTTTTCTGCCTAAAATATCGTAAATAACCAATTTTACTTTAGAAGTTTCCACTAAATCATATTTTATTACAGTGGAAGGATTAAAAGGATTAGGATAGTTTTGTGACAGTGAGTATACTTCTGGCAGGTCTGAAATTTCATCATTTATATCAGTGTAGCTGACAATTTTTTCAGCTTGCAAAATCTCTTTTGTATTATCATTTTGAATAAATGCAAAAATTTCAAGTTTGTCTTTTTTCCAGGATGCATCCAGATTACAGGCAATGTTTTTTGTAATTGTTGCACCCTCTGTAAGAGTTAAAGCTGTTCCTGTTTCTGAAGGATACATATTTCTGAGCACCCAGTTAAAATGTTTTTCACCATTTGGTGCATTAAAGGAAAGGTCACTTTCGGTAACTCCGACGTGTAATTTATAATCACCTGGTTCTAATCCTCCAATGACTTCGATATTAACTGTACAGTTCCAGGTGTTTCCGCTTAAATTGTCAGAAAGAGTCATTTTTAAAGCTGAAAAGTTTGAGAGTTCATGATTTATTTCATTAGCTAACCCTATCTCGCTTCCTGTCGAGCTTGATTTTTTTCCATTTAATACAACACTTGGAACACCCTGAATTCCGTAATATTGAGTACGGGCGTTTAGCAAAGAAGAGGCAGGAACATAAAACGGATCTTGATTTGAAGGCCAGCTTACATGTAAAAACATTGGTACAATATTATCTGGATTGTTTGAAATAACTTTTTCATGTGTGGGATTTGCTCCGGCACAAGGTCCGCAGGATGTATTTGTAAAGCTTTCCCAGACAATTTTTTTTGCTGTTACATTAGTATTAAAATAAGTTACACAGGTATCGTTTGATTTTTCACCGTCATTGTTGAGATCTGAACAAACAATAACTTTGAAAAGCTTGTTAGATTCAGTTGGGGTGAATGAATCAAAAGTTAATAGTTTTGTTTGTTTTGAAGCAAGATCGTCTACTTGAATTGTTTGACTAAAAAGTTTCTGCTCTCCTTGAAAAATATCTAAAATAACAGGAAATGAAGCACTAACCATTCCATTATTTTTTATTGTAGCTTTTGGAGTTACAGGAGTGGCTACTTTTACATTTTTAGTGATATCAATCGTTTCAACCTTTGCATCACTATTTAACGGAGATTCCAGTGAAATATCATCAATATTCCATACATACATGTCATCAGGATTTCCTTCGTAAAAGAAACAAAATTGAAAATCTGATGAATTAAGATTTTCGGTTATATCTAAATTTTTTGTTTCTTTCGGAATTTTATCGCTGGTGATAACTTCCCACAAAACTTTCCAATCACTTGAGCCTGATTTTGTTGCAACTCCAAATTTGTAATTGTTTGTAGACCAGTTGTAAAAATATTGCTTAAAAGCCAGTGTAAGCAAATTTTTGTTTTCGGTATTAATTTTAGGGGAGACAAGTCTGAAAGTACCATTTCCCGAAGGAGTGTACCAGAATGCACATTCGGGAGCCGTACCGCCGGCGTTGGTTGTGTTTTTAATTAACCAATTATCTGTTTTGCCCTCAATGGTCCATCCGTCCGGAGCCATTTTGTTTGCACTGAAATCTTCAGTTAGCAATGTCTGTGCTTGTAGTGAAGCAAATAGCAGCACGATAAAAAATAAATGGTATAACTTTTTCATTATTACCTCCTTATGAAGAAATATTAGTGAAAAACTGGTTTTAAAACCAAACTATGTATGTGGTACCATCATTTTTATCGAATTTCCAAGGAACATCAATTAATACGACCAAATAAAGTTTTACCCCTGTTAAATATATAAAATTGTGCAATTTTTTTCCCCTGTTTTTTTGTCAGGGGTATTTATGGCTAAAATTAAATTTATCTGTCAGTTGCTCGAATATTACAATTCATATTATTAAGACTGAAAATATTCTATGTATTCAATTATAATCATCACTTATAACGAAGAACTACAGAGCCTTTCCGTAATAAAAAGTGTTAAACAGGCGGCAAAAAAGGATAATTACGAGATAATAATTTCCGATGGCGGAAGCAGTGATAAAACAGTTGAAATTGCAAAATCTGAAAATGTAAAAGTAATTAACTCTAAACCGGGAAGAGGAGTGCAGTTTGTTTCCGGTGTAAATGCAAGTAAGGGAGACCTTCTTATTTTTTTACATGGAGACACAATTTTCCCCTCGGATGGTTTTCAGGTTATAGAAGAGGGATTTTCAAAGGGAATTAGAGCAGCTACTTTCAGAATGAAATTTGATGAAAACAGACTTCTTTACAATTTGTATGGCTGGTTTACCCGTTTCGATTCACTCTTTTCTTCATTTGGAGATCAGGGATTTGTTGTTAATCGTGAACTTTACACTCAGGTAGGTGGATTTCCGGAATGGCAGATTTTTGAAGATGTGGAGCTTTTTCGGAAAATCAGGAAAAAGATCAGAATAAAATCTCTTCCTGCTTATGTTGTTACATCTGCCAGACGATTTGAGAAAAACGGAATCATAAAGCAGCAAATTCTTAACTTTTTTATGATTTTGGGATTTTATTTCGGAATTGATCACCTTCGGTTAAAAGAAATTTACGCAGGCAAAAAATCGATTAAAAATGCTGTGGTGTTGTTTACACGATTCCCGGAAAGCGGGAAGGTTAAGACCCGACTTGCAAAATCAATTGGTGAAAAAAATGCCATCGATTTTTACAAAATTTGCTGCGAGCATTGTTTTGAAGAGACTAAAAAACTGGAAAAAACAACTAAATTCGCATTTATTACCGAAAACAAAGATATATCAAAATCAAAAGACTGGCTGGGAGATGACTTTAGAATTGAAGTACAGCAGGGGACAGATCTGGGCGTAAAAATGCAAAATGCTGCTGATAAAATTTTGAGAAAATTTGACAGAATTGTCATCCTCGGGACAGATATTCCAGATATTTCTTCCGATATTATTCAGCAGGCATTTGAAAAATTGAATGAGTGTGATATTGTAATTGGCCCCTCCTGCGACGGCGGTTATTACCTGATAGGAATGAATAAATTACATAAAATGATCTTCGATGATATCGAATGGAGTACTGAAAGAGTTTTAGAACAGACAATCACAAAAATAGAGAAAGCCGGTTTAACATACGCTTTATCGCCAGTTCTGAGAGATGTAGATTACTTTGATGATCTGAAAATCTGGGCAGAGCAAAATAGAAATAAATATCATCCTGTTAAAATTTGGCTGGAGAATCTGGAGTTTACAAATGAAAATAATTAAAAATCTGATATTCTTTTCAATTCTGATTTTGTCATTTACTCAGGCGCAAAATCATTCACTCTTTACAGAAATATTGCAAGATTATGTTTCAAACGGAAAAGTAAATTATAAAGAACTTAAAGATGACGGCAGATTGACTGAATATCTTAAAATTTTGTCAAAAACAGACCCTGACACAATTTCTGACAAACAAAATCTTCTCTCTTTTTGGATAAATGCCTACAACGCTTTTACTTTAAAAGTAATTTGCGATAATTATCCGCTGGAAAGTATAAATGATCTTCATTCAGGCGGATTAATAATAGGAACCGTATTGGGAACCACAGTCTGGGACGACGATTTCATTGTTATAAATGGAAAAACAATAACATTAAACGAAATTGAGCACGATATAATAAGACCCGAATTTGCAGAACCGCGAGCTCATTTTGCGCTTGTCTGTGCTTCAAAAAGTTGTCCGCCGCTTCGCCCGGAAGCTTATCAAGGAGATATCCTAAATCAGCAGCTTGATGATCAGGGAAAAATATTTTTAGGAAATGAGCTGAAAAATCGATTTGATGCAGAAAATAAAACTGTTTACATATCCAAAATTTTCAGCTGGTTTGATGATGATTTTGGCGACGATGATAATGAAATTCTGGCGTTTATCTACAAATTTTTGCCAGATTCATTCAAAGCAGAAAATCCTGATTTAACAGATTGGGAGATAGAACACCTTGATTACAACTGGAGTCTGAACGAATAAAACCGGAGGTTAAATGAACTATTACGAAAGTAAAGATTTAGGAAAATTTGCAGAAGTTGGAAAGTTCAGAAAAGAGTTGATGGACAAATTTTTCGATTATTATAATGAAGTTACCGGCAAAGACGGCGCTTTAACAAAAAGAGAAAAAGCCCTGATAGCATTGGCTGTGGCTCATTCAAAACAATGTCCCTATTGCATTGATGCTTACACAACTGCTTGTCTGGAAAGCGGTTCAAACCCGGATGAAATGACAGAAGCAATTCACGTTGCAGCTGCAATGGATGCGGGAATTGATCTGGTGCATGGCGTGCAGATGCTGAACAAACTGGACAAACTCGGAGCCGGATAACGAAGAATGGAGATGGATAATTAATGAGTTTTGAATATAGTTTTCGTAGTAAAATAGATAAACATAAGTTAAGCTGCAATCCTGTTGCAATTGATACTTTGCAGGTGAACATTACGCGTTTATGTAATCAGGCCTGCAAACATTGTCACGTAAACGCTTCTCCCAAAAGAAAAGAACAAATGAATGAAAAAACAATTCTGAAATGTCTCGAGATTCTTAACAAATATGACCAGATTAAAAATCTCGATCTTACAGGAGGAGCGCCTGAATTAAATCCGATGTTCGACTTTTTTGTAACAGAAGCAAGAAAAGCAAAAAAACACGTTATGGTGCGGCATAACCTGACTGTAACTTTGGATCAGCACCCTTTAACCAAAAACTCAATGGAATATCTTCCCCGGTTTTTTAGGGAAAACAAGGTAGAGGTGGTTTCTTCTTTGCCTTATTATCAGAAGTTTTTTACTGATAATCAGCGTGGAAAAGGAGTTTTTGAAAAAAGTATAGAAAGTATCAAACTTTTGAATAAAGAAGGTTTTGGAATTGGAGGCACAGGTTTGCAGCTTAATCTGGTTTACAATCCGGCAGGAGCTTTTTTACCGGCTTCGCAGTGCGAGCTGAAAAGCAGATTTCAATCTGAACTGGAAACAAAGTTTGGAATCTATTTTAACGATTTGTACGTAATTACAAATATGCCTATCAACAGATTTAAAATGGAACTGGAAAGAAAAGGTTGTCTGACAGAATATATGGACAAGCTGGTTCAGGCGTTTAATCCGTCAGCAGCCGAGGGAATTATGTGCAGAAATCTGATAAGTGTCGGTTATGACGGAAAGTTGTATGACTGCGATTTTAATCAGATGCTTGGTATGCAGATTAAAAACGGGAAAGAGTATACAGTGTTTAATTTTGATTTTGATGAATTAATGAACCGCGATATAAAATTTGATTCTCACTGTTTTGGCTGTACGGCAGGTTCCGGCAGCAGTTGCGGCGGAGAAACAGCTTAGGAGATAAAATGGATTTTGTAGCAATTAAAGAATGGTTTTTTGGTCTTGGAGCTGAATATGGTGTAAATCCGATTATTTTCGGGGCTATTTATGTGGGAGCAATTCCGTTTTTTACACTTTCGCTCGGCTGGCTTGTGAAGAATCTGCGAAGGAAAAAATCTATAGTTTTACCTCTTTTTTCAACAGGGTTTTTCTTTATCTCGGCCTATCTTTATTTAATAATAGCAGGGAAAAATGTTCCATTCTGGGTCTATTTATTTATAATTCTGCTGGTTGTTGCAGGAGCTTACTCGACTTACAAAAAAGTTAAAACTAAGACAGAAAATCAGGAAATTGAAAATGAAATATGATTATGATCT
>JBGRQB010000019.1:0-38748 GCA_041725875.1 Rhodothermaceae bacterium | reverse complement strand
GGGAAATTATAAGAATTTTGACAAAACGCGCGTCACCAAACGCTTCACTTTCATAGAATTGATTTATTGACAGACCGTGACCAAGGGAAAAAACCCTTAGATTGCGGAAATATTTACTTTGCTATTGACATTTTAACGACCTTGAATATGTAATCTTACCAAAAGTTTATTTGTAAATAAACTAGCTTGTTGTTCAGGGATAATGTTGAAGTTAAGCTACAATTCATTTGTTTTCTGCATTTTGCCCTCAGTAGTCGATTCCTTTCATGATTACTCTATGACGTCAAGATTTACATGTTGCTTTAGCCACCGACATAAACTTTCTTACAGTGCTGTGTAATCTTACCGAAAATTGAAACGCAAGTCGAATATGTTACATCTCTTTTGTTTTCCGTTTCCGAAGGTCAGTCAGGAAAAAATCCCTTTAGCATTACGGAAGTATATTTCGATGAGCCAATACACTACAAAAACAGCTGTGGTTTTCGAGAAAAGTGCAGTGCTGTTGACGACGATAAATTTTACGTTAAGATAAAGAGTGTATCTTTGCCTCTAAAGTAATTGCAAGCTCACTCAATTTCACTGTAGCCGCTGAATTAGGTAATATCGACAATGGGAAACATTGGGAGTAAGATATCTTATAAAGCTAATATCAATAGCAGGAACCCACATCTACATATTCGCGTCACTATTGAATTTGAAAGCTTCAGAAAAATTTATTGCTGCTTTTCTTGAAGATACAGCAAAATTGAAAATAAAACCGGCAACTCTTCATCCAAAAGCAACCGAGCATATGGGTGAAATTATTGACATAGTAAAGAAACTTGAAGAAAAGGGAATTGCATATAATGTTGACGGCAATGTTTTCTTTGAGGTTAAAAAGTTTGATGAGTATGGAAAACTGAGCGGAAAAAACGTTGATGATCTTGAATCTGGCGCAAGAGTTGAAGTTAATGATGAAAAAAATAATCCGCTTGATTTTGCATTGTGGAAAAGAGCAAAAGAGAATGAACCATATTGGGAAAGTCCCTGGGGAAAAGGTCGTCCGGGCTGGCACATCGAATGTTCTGCAATGAGTATGAAGCATTTAGGTGAAAGCATAGATATACATATGGGCGGAAGTGATTTGATTTTTCCTCATCACGAAAATGAAGTTGCACAGAGTGAAGCGTGCACAGGAAAAGAGTTTGTAAACTACTGGATTCATTTTGGATTTTTAAATATTCGTGACGAAAAAATGTCTAAATCTCTTGGAAACTTTTACACTGCAAGAGAAATTGTAAACAGATTTTCTCCTGAAGTTATCCGATTGTTTTTGAGTCAGAGCCATTATGCGGGTCCGTTAAACTTCAGTGAAGAGTTGTTAAAATCAGCTCAAAGCGGATTAAATAAAATCACCGGTGTTGCCAAAGCGGTAATGAGCGGAATTAAGGCAAATAATACAGCCGGAAATAAAGTCGATTTCGATTTTGATAAATTTTACAAATTATTTGAAGATGCAATGGATGATGATTTAAACACTCCAAAAGCAGTTGCATCTATCTTTGATTTTGTAAAAGCTTTTAATAAAACCGTTGCGGAAAACAAAGACATTAATGTTGAATTTTATCAGAAGGCAAAAGAGTTTCTTGATAAAACAGCTGAAGGTGTTTTGGGAATAATAGATTATTCTGAAGAGAAAAGTGAAAGCGCCGGATTAGATAATGAATTAATGGAATTGTTTATCAAACTGAGAAAAGAAGCCAAAGCTGATAAAAATTATGCTCTTGCAGATAAAATTCGTGACGAATTAAAAGAAATAGGTATTGAGTTAAAAGACAGTAAAGAAGGAACCAGCTGGAATAAAATTTAGGCGATGACAGATAAATTGATCTATTTAATTATTTCAATAGTTGTTTTTACACTTTTATTACTTTGCTGGCAATACATTCTTGCAGTTTATGAAGTGAAATTTCAGGTTTCGGAGACTCAACTTTTTGCGGATAATGAATCGGAAACTACAATTATTGCCGTTCCGATTAATGCAATGGGGTTCAAGGCTCCTTTTAGAAAAACTGAAATTAGTTATAAATTTGAAACCGGTTCTGATTTGGTTGAGACTGAAAACAATTCCGAAGAAGGAATTATCAAGTTAAAGGCCAAAAATGAAACCGGAACCGTAGTTTTGTTTATTAAATCGGATTATTCTTTAATGCCGACAAAAATAGAAATTATCATCAATTCCAATTTTACTTAAAAAAAGGAAGTTATATGAAAAAGTTTTTACTAGTTTTTGCGATTTTACTTTTTGCAAACTTGCTTATTGCTCAGGGTTCTGCAGGAACCGGAAGCAAATATGAGTACAGATCCCTTATTGATATGCCATCGGCAGGAATTTTGGAAAAAGGATTTGTGGGTGTTTCAATGGATGTAATGCCGCATGGAGTTTTGATATCTAAAATTGAAGTGGGAGTATTTACCAATTTCTGCTTTGGTATTTCATACGGAGCCGGAAATCTTATCGGATCGGGAGATCCTGAATGGTACGAGTGGCCGGGAATAAATGCCCGTTTGAGATTAATGGATGAAACAGAAGGAATTCCAGCACTTACAATCGGTTTTGACTCGCAGGGAAAAGGTGTTTATAACGACGGACTAAAAAGATATGAAATAAAATCTCCGGGTGCATTTATTGTTGCTTCCAAAAACTTTAATCTTTTGGGATATTTAAGTGTACATGGCGGAGTTAACTATTCTTTTGAAAAAGATGATGAAGACAAAGATGCAAATATCTGGCTGGGAATTGAAAAAACACTTGGTTCCAAAGTATCGTTACTTGCCGAATATAATTTTGGAATAAATGATAATGCAGTAAAATCATTTAGTGACGGACGCGGATATTTGAATATGGGAATCAGATGGGTTGTTGGTGACGGATTTACAGTTGGTATGGATTTGAGAAACCTTGTGGATAACAATAAATTCACAAGCAAAGTGGCTGACAGAGCACTTTATGTAGAGTATATCAGAAGTATATTTTAATTTTTTTGTATAAATTAACCTACAAAAATTGTCTCTAACAATATACATAGATGATTAAATTTGAAAAACAAAACCCTGTTTTAAGCTTAAAACAGGGTTTTGTTTTTGGTATACTATTTGCTTGTTTGGCATAGCAATTAATAAGCGAGGAACCCAAAATGAAAAAGAAAATATTATTTCCGGTGATAGCACTATTATTTTTATTTACTGGCTGCTATACACAGTTGGGCTACGATCGTGATTATGACGATTATGGATATGGAGAATATTCAGATGCAGATTATTACGATGATGAGTACATTGAGGAAGGGGACTCTGTTGTTTATGATGAAGACAGAGCGTACTACAATTACAACGGGCAATATGGAATTTTTGCTCCAAATTATTATGATTTCAGATACGGACCATATCCGGGTAAAGTTATGCTGTGGATAGGCTCAGATAATTTTGTGGCTTTTGATTCATTTTATGATCCGTTCTATGATCCTTACTATTTCTCAGCGCACTGGCCTTCAAGATATTCCAGTTACTGGTGGAGACACAATTACTACAATGATTACTATTATTGGGGTCATAACCACTGGTATTATGATGATTATTATCACTACAATCGTTATGCTTATTATGGCGGTTCACACTATCATCATGATTATCCCTGGTATACTCATTCAAATGTTAAATACAGAAATTATTACAGAAGTTCGGCAAGAGATAATAGTGGCGGACGTAATGTTGTTACCAGATCAAGTTTGAGAAATGGAAGCGGCAGAAGCGTTGTTGATAACTCATCAACAAGAACCAGAACCCGCAGCGGAAGCAGAGATTCATATTCGTTAACCAGAAGAGGTGATCTGACCAGAATAAGTACCGGAAGGTCAGTTAATAGAGGTTCCCGCTCAGATACAAGAATTACTTCAAGAACTCAGGAGAGAAAATCATCTATCCGTAAAAGAAGTGATCAATACAGAAGAAGCAATAAATATAGAAATTCATCAGTAAGAACAAGAAGAAATGATGCTACACGAATAACAAACGGCAATAGTAACAGATATCGTTCATCGAGTGTTACAAGATCCAATGGTTCTTCAAGCAGAAAACTAACAGTACCGCGCAGTATTTCAAAGTCAGGCAAGAGTACTTCCAGATCCAGTTATTCGAACAGCAGTAACAGATCTACATCAAAAAGCTACAGATCTCCTAGTTCAAGGACTTCCAGAAGCAGAACTTCTTCAAGTTACAGATCATCAAGCTCGAGATCGAGTTCCAGTTCGAGATCGTACAGACCCTCAAGCTCTAGCAGCAGGTCATCAAGCTCATACAGACCTTCTTCCAGTTCGAGTAGCAGATCTTCGAGTTCATACAGATCATCAAGTTCGAGCAGTAGCAGCAGATCTACAGGTTCAAGCAGTCGCTCTTCGGGAAGTTCAAGATCATCATCCCGCAGATCAAGGTAAACAATAATTAAATTGGTGAATTTTATGCAAATTATTAGAATTATAGTTATAACAGCAATTACTTTTTCAGCTTGTATGGCGCAAAATTATCTCGATATTTTGCGCTATTCTTCCCGAAATACGCTGTCTAATGCAAGGGCTTTGGGAATGGGAAACAGTGTTCTTACAACCGGAAATGATTTATCCGGACTTTCATATAACCCGGCAACTCTGGGATTAGTAAAAGATACACAGTTTGGTTTGGGACTCAACTTTAATAGTGTTAATACAAAAACAACATTTTTTGGAAATACTTTTTCCGAAGATAAAACTAAAAACAATTTTAGTCAGTTAGGTTTTGTTGCTCCTATTCCAACTGTAAGAGGAAGTATGGTTTTCGGTTTCTCTTACGAACGTGTTGCTGATTTTACAAAATCAATTAGTTTTGACGGATTTAACACGTCAAACACTTCTATGATTAAAACCCTTGCTTATGCCAATGATGATCTCGCTTATAAACTTGGTTTAAGCTTTCCGGTAAAAGAAAATGATGTCTACAAATATGATGATACAAAAATCAATGGTAATTTGAATCAAAACGGAAAAATAGACGAAAAAGGTTATCTTGATAAAGTTTCTGCTGCATTTGCAGTTGAAATGCAAAAGAATTTGTTTGTCGGGATTACAATGAATCTGTATTATGGTGAGTATACACAAGACAGATTTTATGTAGAGAGTGACACGAAAGATGTTTATGATGAAAATCTGTTGTTGGATGATTCTGATGAAAGAACCAAAGATTTTCAGAGATTTGAAATGACTGACAGAATTACTCAGGATGTTTCAGGCTATGGATTTACATTAGGTATTTTATATAAAATGAACAACGGCTTAAGATTTGCCGGTTCAATTAAAAGTCCGGACTTTTTTGAAATTGAAGAAAGATATGGCGTTATAGGGAAAAGTATATTTAAGGATGATATATTTGAAACTACCTGGCTTTACAGCAGCAATACTTACAATGTAAGAACTCCTTTTGAGTTTTCATTTGGAACCTCATACACAAGAAGCGGTTTTTCATTATCAGGAAATGTAACCATTATTAATTATAAGCAAATGAAGTTTACAGACGGATTTTCTTCTGCTGATGAAAAAGAAAAAAATACTGTAATAGATAATAGTTTCAGAACCGTTGCTAATCTTAATTTTGGTGCCGAATACAAAATGCCGAATTTACCAGTCTCTTTAAGAATGGGATTTATAGTTAATAAATCTCCATATAAAAACGATGCAAGTAAATATGATAAAAAATATATCACTGCCGGTATTGGATATGAACTTTCGCCTCAGTTAACACTTGATGCAGCATATTTATACGGATGGTGGGATGATCTTGGCGATAATTACGGTTCAAATGTATCAAGAACTTTCCAGGAAGTTGAAAAAAGCAATTTTTCACTTAATCTGGGATTACGACTTTAAAAATAATTGTGATTGAAAAGATAGTAAAAGCACCTTATTTTATAAGGTGCTTTTTTTTATATAAGTGAGGATTTTATTAAAGGAACCATATTTAAAATAGAAAGTAAAGATTACTACGTTTTTACTGAAGATAAAACAACTCTTCGATGCTCTTTAAGAGGCAAATTCAAGAAAATATACGGACACAAAAAAGATAAACTTCATACACTCGATATAGCTGCTGTTGGCGATAATGTTGATTTTGAACCAAATAACGACAACACAGGTGTTATCACAAAAATTTACGAAAGAAAAAATTACCTTTCCAGAAAAGCTCCCAAAATAAAAGGCGCCAGTTTTAGAGGGGAACGACTGGAGCAAATCATCGCCTCAAATATTGATGATCTTTATATAGTTTCCAGTGCGGTCTCTCCCAATTTTAATAACAGGGTTATTGACAGACTAATAGTAACTGCTCTAAGTCTTAAAATTACTCCTCATATTATAATTAATAAACTGGATCTTTGCGATTATGAAGAATTTGAATACTGGAAGGAACTTTACAACGAAGTGAATTGTAAAGTTTATTTGACCGAAGCAGTAAATTCAGTAGGAGTAGAAGCAATAAAAGAAAATCTGAAAGGTAAGGTATCTGCATTTTGGGGACAATCAGGTGTTGGAAAATCATCCATTCTTAATGCTCTTTATCCGGAGCTTGAACATCGTGTGGGAGAAATTTCCGAGCAAACTAACAAAGGAACACATACAACGGTTACAAGTGTTCTTTCTGAAGTTGAAGAAAATACTTTTGTAATTGATACCCCGGGAATTAGAGAAATTGAACCTTATGGAATAAAGAAGATTGATTTATGCCACTATTTTGAAGAATTTACCGAGTATATTAACGATTGTAAATTTAATACTTGTACACATTTTCACGAACCAGGCTGTGCTGTTATAAACGCAGTGGAGGATGAAGAAATTTCTATCGAAAGATATGAAAGCTACCTTAATATGCTTGATTCAATTGAAGATGGTATGATTTTTAAGTAAACGAGGATTTAATGAATAAATTAAACTATTTTGCGCTACTTGTATTCTCATTGTTTCTTTTTTCCTGTGCATCAAAGGAAATTGTAAAAAAAACATCTACCCGGGATATAAAAAAGGAAGTCTCAAAAACAAGCATTGATAAAGCTTCCGAACATTTTATAAATGGCAACATTGCCGAAATGCGAGGCGATTACAAACAAGCAATAAATGAATATAAGCAGGCGCTAAAGTTTGATCCGGGTGCCGGAATTCACTACGCACTTGCAAAAAGTCATTTTATAACTGGTGAAAGAATCCTCGCGCTGAAACATTCCAAAAAATCTGTAGATTTTGAACCGGATAATATCGAATACAACAACCTCTTGGGAACAATCTACAAAAAAGTTAATTTACCCGATTCTGCGGTTACAGTTTACAATCACATCATTAAACTCGATTCTGCAAACGTAAAAGCGCTTTACAATCTGGGAATGTTATACGGGACAGATAAACCTCTTGAAGCTCTTGAAACATATAATAAAATTCTTGATTTAACCGGACCCGAATGGTCAGTGCTTGTGAAAATTGCAGATCTTAATGAAAGAATGGGACGCATTGATGAAACAATCAGCACAATGCAGGAACTTCTGAAATTAAATCCTGAGAACTTATATCTGCAGAAAATTTTAATAGAGACTTATATTAAAAAGAAAGATTTTGCAAAAGCTGAAGCTATGCTCGATGAAGCATTGCAGACCTATCCCGATGATGTTCATCTGATAGAATTTAAAGGAAATATTTTTATTCAGAATAATAAATGGATTGAAGGAGCCGAAGAGTATCTGAAAATCTTGCACAAAAAAGAAGTCGTGTTTCCTGTAAAAGTAGGAATTTGTGCTTCCTATCTTAATAAAAGTATTTCTGACAGCACAGTTTTACCGGTGGCAAAAAAAATGCTGGAAGTTGTGGATCAGGATACAACAAGCTGGGAAATTAAATTTTATCTTGGCGGAGTTTCTCTGGCTGAAAAGAAAGATTCAATTGCAATAGATTATTATAAAGATTCATTTAAGCTTGCTGAATGGAATGTGCAAATTTTAACCAGATTAGCCGGATTATTGTTCGATAACCAAAGATATGACGAATCTATAGAAATTCTTTCAAAAGCTATTAACAATTTCCCCGATGATTTCGTCTTAAACCTTATACTTGGTTTATCGTACACTTCAAATGAAGATAATGAAAATGCAGTTAAGTATCTTGAAAAAGCTGTGAAGCTTAATAGTACTGATATTACGGCTTTAATGGCGTACGGATTTAATCTCGACAGAGTTGATAAAGATGACGAAGCAATTAAATATTTAAGTAAAGCTCTGGAAATAGATCCTGAAAATGTGCAGGTTTTAAGTAATTTGGGTTTGATTTACGAAAACAGAGAAGTTTATGAAAAATCTGATTCCCTTTACCAAAAAGCACTTGCAATAGATTCAACAAACGTTCTGGTTCTTAACAATTATGCTTATTCACTTTCTGAAAGAGGAATCCGACTCAAAGAAGCTGAGCAAATGTCGCGTCAGGCACTCGATGCTGAACCGGAAAGTGCATCTTATCTTGATACTTACGGATGGATAATGTTCAAGATGGGAAATCTGGAAAAAGCTTTGGAATATGTTCTTAAAGCCTATGAAAAGGATGAAGAAGATCCTGCTTTACTGGAACATCTCGGCGATATTTATCTTAAAATGGATGATAAAACCAAAGCCCTGGAATATTGGGAAAAAGCATTAAAATTTGATGAAGATAATGAAGAAATTAAAAATAAAATTTTGAAGGAAAAAGAGTGAACAGGAAATTAAGTTTAATATCATTTTTAGTAATAGTTCTGGTCCTTATTTTAGAAGGATGTGTTCCGGCAAAACAACCGACTGTTGAAAAGAAAGTTTTACCGGCTGACAGACTGTTAAAAAAGATAGAAGCCAACAGAAGAAAAATAAAATCTTTTGAGGGAACAGGAAAGATAGAAATTAACACTCCCGATCTGGAAGCAATTGGAAGTTTTGAAATTGCAATTAAAAAACCAGATTCAATCAAATTCAGTATTTACGGTCCTTTTGGAATCGATCTTGCACATGCAGTTGTTTCCAGAAATGATGTTGTGTTTTATGAACCAAATGCAAACGTTGCTTATATCGGACCAATAAAACCGGAACTTTTGAAAAGAGCTTTTAAAGTTAATCTTAACTTTAATGAGCTTATGGACGCATTTGCCGGTGCTGTTAATCTCACCGAAAGGTTGAGTCAGGAACCGGATAATTTCCAGATCAACAAAGATGATTATGTGTTAACTTACAAAGATCAGATGTCGAACAAAGAATATAGATATCTTGTTAATATTCTTGATAACGCACTTCTTGATTATAAAGTGATAGAAAACAAAAAAAATATTATCTTTGAAGGAAGATATACACATTATAAAAATATAGATAATGTTCCAATTCCTTATAAAACAAAAATCAGAAACAGAAATGAAAAACAGGAATTGACTATTAACTATAAAAATATAAAAGTGAATGAAAAAATAGGAAATCTGAAACTTAACTTACCGGATGATATCAAAATTATAAGATGGTAAAACTGTTTTTCAAAATATTGATTTTACTTGTTTTAAGTTCAGCTGTTTTTGCTCAGGAAACACCTAAAATTAAGAAGACGCAAAAACAGCTTTCGGAGCTTCGTTCCGAAATAAAAAAATTACAAGATGAACTGGATTCCAAATCCAAAAGGGAAAAGGAATCCATCGAATCTCTTGAGAAAATTAACAAACAAAATTCACTCCTTTCCAAACTTATTCACAAATTAAAACAAGAAGAATTGAGTAAAAAATCTGAAGTAGCCAAGCTGGTTAATCAGATGAACGATATTCAATCTAAAATTAAAGCACTTAAAGATGATTACTCCGTATACGTTGTGTGGGTATACAAAAACCGACAAAAAAGTAAACTGGATTATCTTTTTAATGCAAGCTCCGTCAGAGAAGCACTTAACCGCTACAAATATCTTGAAGCTGTTACCAGAAACAATGAATTAAAACTTGAACGCTTAAACGATACTCAAAAAGAACTTGAAACACTTGCTTCAAAAGTTGAGAGGGAAAAACAAAATAAACACCGACTCGCATCTGAAAAAGCAAGAGAACAATCAAAACTGAAATCAAAAAAGAAAGAAAAAAAGAATTTAATTTCCGTTCTTAAAAAAGATCAAAAAAATATTGAACAGGAAATTTCTAATAAAAAGAATAACGAAATCGAAATAAGAAATATCATTACCAAACTCATTGAAGAAGAGAAGCGCAGACTAGCATCTATCAGAACCAAAAGATTAAAAAATAAAAATGTGAAGATTCCTGATAGGTTTAATTACAGCTCTCTTGAGAATTTTTCCGCTTTACGAGGCAAATTAAAATGGCCGCTAAAAGGAGGAAAAGTAGTAAGGAAGTTTGGAGAAAACAAAAATACAAAACTTAACACGGTTACACAGAACTACGGAATTGATATTAAAGCGGGAAAATATACTGATGTAAATGTTGTGGCAGAAGGATTTGTTTCTGCAATCAGATGGATTCCCGGGTATGGAACCGTAGTGATTGTAGCGCACAGAGACGAATACAGAACTGTTTACGGACATATTACAGATGTTCAGGTTGAAGAAGGGCAGAGGCTTTCCAGAGGACAAAAACTTGGAAAAGTTAATACAAGTTTAGAAGGCAAATTATTACATTTCGAAGTATGGAATGACAGAAATTATAAAAATCCTGAAAGATGGCTTTCCAGGAAATAATTTCACTCCGGTTTAGAAAAAATTAAATTATTATAAATTGAAGGTTTTATGAAAAAGTTAACACTTTTTTTGTTGTTTTTCATTTCAGTAAATTTTCTAACTGCGCAGTATAAAAATCCCTTTTATTATGGTGAAAATGTTATTGGGGGCGGACTCGGAGTTACCTGGATTGACGAAAAACCACATTATGCTTTTAGATTGTTTCCTGAATTTTCCCTTGGTAAAGTTGGTGTAGGACTCGATATTAATTTTGAAGTTGGTCCCGACGGAAGATTACGCTCAGAAAATTATAACGAGTTTTCCGATTACCTGAGTATAATTCGTTTTGTGAGATATGGTAAAAAGAAAGACCCGTTTTATATAAGAGTCGGCGCACTGGATTATGCAACTATCGGACACGGAACAATCATGTATATGTATAATAACAGTCCGAGTTTTGATACAAGAAAAGTTGGTGTTGAACTTGATATAAATATGGATAATTTTGGTCTGGAAATGGTTTACGGCAACTTTGCCCAGTCAGGTGTTATGGGGTTAAGAGGATATATGAAACCGTTTGCCGACGGAGCAATTGGCAAAATTCCTGTAATTGGTGATATGGAAGTTGGTGCCTCAATTGTTACAGACGTTAACAAATATGCGGGCGTAAGTTCCGGTACTTATGATTCGGAAACAGATACTTTTAGTCCGGTTACCGATGACGGAAGTATTTCTATTGTTGGTATTGATCTTGGCTTTCCTGTTTTGAGAAGTGAATCTGTTAATATTGATCTTTATGCTGACTACAATAAAATTATCGACTTTGGATCAGGTTTTGCCGCCGGTATTGAAATGGGATTTTACGGTTTGGGGTTAGTAGAAATCAAAACTAAATTTGAACGCAGGATAAATGGCGATAACTATTTGCCTTCATATTTTAATCCTCTTTATGAAATTGAAAGATTTAAACTTGATAAAACAACAGGAAAAGTTACTTCAAAAGTAGCTGTTCTTAAAAGAACCGAAAGTGCTGGCAACGGATATTACGGCGAGTTGCTTGTAAGAGTTCTTGGAACCTTTGATATACTTGGTTCTTATCAGCGGTTAGATGATTATCCTGAAAGTGGTGTGCTTCATTTATACACAAACATTTTACCAAAATCTGTACCTTTTGTTGCAAGAGCAGGGTATGATAAAGTAAATATTTCCAAAGATACAGACATTTTTACACTGGATGACAGATCATACCTTTATGCGGAAATCGGATATAAGCCTTTGCCTTATATGCTTGTGTCTATGGTTTATAACTGGACTTTCACTCCGGTGCGCGACGATAATGAAAATGTTGTTGGATATGAACCGCAAAAGAAAATTGAACCAAGAGTTTCTTTTATTTATGAGTTTTAGTAACAGAAAAGTTTAAAATAGAAAACCCCTTGAGGGCAAGGGGTTTTAAAAATTTTCAGGGTATTACATACAATCATAATTCATTGTTTTTTCGCCTGTGCAATGATGAGGTACATCAGTAGTACAAGTATCCTCAAGACAAGTTCTGCAAGTATATTGTGTTGGACAACCATTTGTGCAGTAGTTACTGACACAGTCTGCTGTTCCGCATTCGCCACAGCCGGTATTTCCGCAAGTCATATCTCCACAACCGCTGTAAGGTGTTGGTCTGTTACCAAGAATAGTTCCCTGGTCTTTTGCATCATCACTGATAACATTAAAAGAGTCAACTTTTAATTCTTCGAGGTTCAGTTTGATTTTTTCCATTACGTTTCCCTTTAGTTTGATTATTAGTTTTGTGAATTACGATAAAACCGGCACTCCCGATTTCATCCATATTCCAGTGAAATACAAAGAATTTCATAAACAAAAACTTATAATCGCACCTCCGATTATGTGGCCGAAATCAATATACATTTTAAAAATAGAATTTCAAAATTAAATATTAATTGATATAAAAATTTAAACTTGGCGTAAAATTGAGGTTTTTAGAAGAGAGAATTTGCTTTTATATCCCTCTCTCTTTTGCAAGAGAGAGGTTATTTTATCAGCAAAGATTTTCAATAGTTTTTTCACCATAACAATGGTGAGGTATAATGGTTCTGCAAGTATTAACAATACAACTTTCACAGGTGTAACAGGTTTCTTGTGTATGACAACCATTTGAACAGTAGTTACTGCCGCAATCATCTGATCCGCATTCACCACAGCCGGTATTTCCGCAAGTCATATCGCCGCAATTACTATAAGGAGTTGGTACGTTACCGTTAATTGTACCTTGTTTTTTAGAATCAGTATTAACAACATTAAAAGATTCAACGCTTAAATCTTCCAGACGAAGTTTCATTTTCTTCATTGTTTTTCCTTTGGTTTGATTAATGATTTTAATGAATTAAAAGTGCAGCTACGAAATAGTAACCACAGATAAAATCTTTAATCGCATCTCCGACAAAACGACCCGTTCAAAAGTACATTATTTGATTTTAGAATCCAAATTATTTATAGACGTAAATAATTTATTTATGAAAAATAATATTCGTCTGTTTCGAATAAGTAATCAGTTATTTTATAATAAATCTTATAAGTTTCCCGTCTTTATTGGAAATTATCCAACTGTTATCTACAAACGGCTGCACTGAATGAGATTCACCCGGACCAATATTCATAAGCTTTTTATAATAAAATTTATTGTTAATTCTAAACAAATCTCCATTTTGCGCAGCAAAAGTTACTATTTTATCTCTTTCAAAAAGTGACGATTTAGAAAAATCTTCTCCAAATCGCGGAATAATTTCTCTTACCCAGTTTCCGTTTCTTGCAGAAATTATATGAAATCTTCCATTTGTGCTTTTAACAAACAGTCGTTTTTTATCGACAGAAATCCCCAGTGAAGCATTTGCATTATATTTTTTCTTAAGCCATATTTTTGAACCCATTCGCAGATCGAGTTTCAAAATTTTGCCGTCCGGTGTTGTGTAATAAAGAAATTTGTTATCAGTTACAGGTGTGCAGCCTGCAGGAGAAAATTGTCGGTTTTTTGTTACTCGGTATTTCCAGATTAACACACCGTCACGTGAATCTATACAATAAATTCTGCCGTCCCAGGCACTGTAAAATATTCTGTTTTTGTTGATCAGCGGGGCAGTTGTAACCAATGCTCTGGCTTTTGAGTTGATCCATACCTCTTCAAGTGTTTCAACAAGATAGCAATAAATTTTACCGCTGGAAGTACCAAATACAGTAGCATATTTTTTTGCATCGTCAGCTACAGTCATAAGGTCCTTTTTTCCCGTATACTCAAATGTTATTATCTCGGAAGTGATCGATTCATCAAACCCGATCGATTGCAACTGAGAACCATTTTCCATATTTATGGTTATCAAATCACCCTGTAAGGTTCCAACAATTAAAATATCATTAATCACTGCGGGTTTTGAAGTAACATTTCCAAAAGTATCGTAATCCCACAAAACCGTACCAGTTGAATCAAAACAGGTTACAATTCCGGTGTAAGTAACGGTAATTATTTTACTTCCGCTGATTAACGGTTCAGCAATCATTGTTTCGGAAATATTCCTTCCCCAAACTGATTCAGCAGAATAAAGAACAAATTCAGTAGAATCTTTTGTAAACTTATCTGAAATCGGCTGCATTGCAACTTCTGTTCTTTTTGTGTTTACAGAATCTTTAGTCAGCTCCGAAACTTGTAAAGAAACACTATCCTGAGATACAACAGAATATTGCCACTTTATTTCCGGTTTTGAAAAATCAAATTTGCTATAAGAGGTGACAGGTAATTTTGTTTTAGATTTATCATTTCTTTTTTCCCCACTTAAAAGAGTTATGTTTTTGTCAGAAGGGAGCAGATTCAAAAAAGCTTTGTAATTATCAATTTTTTCCAGATTGTGATGCATTACAAATATAATTTTATTTTCAATCACATCATTTAACTGCTCATCCAGCCATTCTAAATCTTCAGGGAAAAAATGGCCTGTTGCAGAACCATTTATTACAGAGGTGTTTATTCCTATTATTTTTGTCCCGTTTGAAGAAAACGAGAACCGGTTTTCCTGCCAGATTTCATTAAAAATAACACCGCCGTTATCACTTCTCATATAATCTGAGGGACCCGGAATAACATAAACCGGAACTGTAAACTCCTGCAATCTGGTATAAATTTCATTTAGATTTTCTGTGGTTCCGGCAGAAGTAATATTGCCTGCCACAAGAATAAAATTTAAATCCGTATGACTGTTAACAGCATTTATTAAAGAATCAGTTCTTGATTCAGATTTTTTACCGGAGTAATTTATATCGGATAAAAGAATAAACTTGTTTGTTTGCGAAAATGAACAAATAGAAAAGATTAGAAAAACGAATAAAAACAGCCTTTTCATTTTTTCTCCGTAAAAATTTATCAACTTCTCAAATGTACTAAAAAAAGGACTTTAACTTAAAGTATCAAATAACGATTAATAAGGTAAAATTTGTTACTCTTTCTATTAGTTTGATTGAATTTCTTATGCTATAACTTTAAATTACCTGATTAGAATTTTTAGGAATATTATGAAAAACATCAGAAATTTTTGCATTATTGCTCATATAGATCATGGTAAGTCAACAATTGCCGACGGACTCCTTGAAATTACAAATACTGTATCTCAGCGCGAAGCCAAAAAGCAGGTGCTTGATGATATGGATTTGGAGCAGGAGCGCGGAATTACAATTAAATCTCACGCAATCCAGATGAAACATAACATCAAAGGTGAAGATTATGTTTTGAATCTGATTGATACCCCCGGACACGTAGATTTTACCTATGAAGTATCAAGATCTCTTGCTGCTTGCGAAGGTGCGCTTCTGGTAGTTGATGCTGCACAGGGAGTTGAGGCTCAGACAATCAGTAATTTGTATCTTGCATTTGAAGCCGGATTGGAAATTATCCCGGTTCTAAACAAAATTGATCTTCCGAGTGCCGAGCCTGACAGAGTTAAAAAGCAGGTGATTGAGCTATTAGGATGTGATGAAGAAGATATGATTATGGCCAGTGCAAAAGCACGCATTGGTATGGATGACATTCTTGAAGCAATTGTTGATAGAATTCCTGCTCCTGAAGGTGACCCTGATGCACCGTTACAGGCGCTTATTTTTGATTCTGTCTTTGATCCGTACAGAGGCGCAATTGCAATGGTTCGTTTATTTAACGGCTCAATAAAAACCAAAGATCCGATTCGGTTTTTCCATACTGACAAAGAATTTCTTGCAGAAGAAATCGGAACTCTCGGCTTATCCCGCGTTAAAGGGGATGAACTGACAGCCGGAAATGTTGGTTTTATTATAGCTGGTGTAAAAGATGTTCACGATACAAAAGTTGGTGATACTATTACAACTGTTAAAAACGGAGCTGAGAAAGCACTTGCCGGTTATCAGGATATTAAACCAATGGTTTATAGCGGACTTTATCCTACCGACTCTGATAATTTTGAAGATTTAAGAGATGCGCTTGATAAATTAAGACTAAACGATTCTGCTTTAACATACGTTCCTGAAACTTCCGCTGCATTAGGCTTTGGTTTCCGTGTTGGTTTTCTTGGTATGCTTCATATGGAGATTATTCAGGAAAGACTTGAGCGTGAATATGATCAGTCACTTGTAACAACTCTTCCAAACGTGGAGTATAATGTTATCAAGAAAAATGGCGAAACAGCTGTGGTAGATAACCCTGCTGATATGCCTGATATTGGTCATATTGATAAAGTTGAAGAACCTTATATTAAAGCTCAGATAGTTACTCCGAGTGAGTTTGTAGGGGCAATTATGAAACTTGCAATGGATAAACGCGGGGTTTACAAAAACACTAATTATATAGATCAAACAAGAGCAGATCTTCAGTTTGAATTCCCGCTTGCCGAAATAATTTTTGACTTCTACGATAAACTTAAATCAATTTCGCGCGGTTATGCTTCATTCGATTATGAATACATTGGATACAAAGAGTCGGATCTTGTGAAACTTGATATAATGTTAAACGGTGATCCGGTTGATGCTCTTTCAGTAATTGTACATCGCTCCAAATCGTACGAATATGGCAGAAAAGTATGTGCTAAACTGAAAGATCTTATTCCGCGACAAATGTTCGAAATTGCTGTTCAGGCAGCTATCGGAAATAAAGTTATCTCCAGAACAAATATTAAAGCATTGCGTAAAAATGTGACTGCAAAATGTTACGGCGGTGATATTACACGTAAAAGAAAACTTCTTGAAAAGCAGAAAGAAGGTAAAAAGAGAATGAAACAGGTTGGTAATGTTGAAATTCCTCAGGAAGCCTTTTTAGCTGTTCTTCAGATTGATGAATAAATAGTTATGAATGAAAAAAGTGATGATAAAAGAGAAAAGTTTTTAACCAAAGGGAAAATCAGGAAACTGATTTTGAACATTTTTATCATCATTTTTTTTGTAACTGTCTTCAGATTATTCCTTGTTGAAACAATTATTGTTTCTTCCGTTTTTATGGAAAGTACTGTCAGCAAAGGCGATTATGTACTTATAAATAAATCTGTATATAAAATTACCACTCCAGAAAAACTCCCTTTCTTAAATCGAAAATTTGCCAAAAGAAATATTTATGATGTTTCTGAACCGCAGAGAGGTGATTTACTTTATCTAAAAATGATGCAGCCTAATTTTTATAATCTGAAAAATTTACTTTCAAGGTGCGTTGGTTTACCCGGCGATACTTTAATGATAACTGACAAAAAGCTTTTTATAAATGGTGAAAAAATGGGATTATCAGGCAAGCTTGAATATTCCAGAAATTATTCGATTCCGTTTGGAGTTGAAGAAAAAGAATTTTATTTTGGGAACAGAGGGTGGAACCAGGATAATTTCGGACCCGTAATAGTTCCCCGTAAAGATATCAGAATAAAGTTATCTGTTAAAAATATAGATTTTTATAAAAAACTGATTCTTCAGGATGACAGAAACAATTTTGTACGAATTGACGGTGAGCGAATTTTTATAAATAATCTCGAAACAAAACATTACAGATTAAAAAATAATTACTATTTTGTTTTGGGCGATAACAGAGAACTAGCTATTGACAGCAGATATATCGGATTTATCAAAGAGAAAAATATCGTTGGAAAAGCTGAATTTGTTTACTGGTCTGTGGCACCCGATAAAGATCCCTTGCCGTTTAAGTCGGTCAGATGGGGAAGAATTTTTCATTTTCTGAATTGAGGTAAATATGAAAAGGTTAATTTTTGTATCTATAATATTATGTTTTTCCGCAACACTTTTTGCCAGCGGCAGTAAATGTTTTATCTACTTTAAAGACAAAGGAAATGTTCAGCTGCTGAAAAGTGATTCGAAAATTACTGAGCAAATTCTTAATTCTTTATCTGATGAAACCATACTAAGAAGAACAAAAATCTTAGGTGACAACATAATTACCGAAGCAGATTTGCCGGTTAATGCAAAATATATCAAAACACTT
The DNA here is from genome assembly GCA_041725875.1 of Rhodothermaceae bacterium. GTDB lineage: Bacteria > Bacteroidota > Ignavibacteria > Ignavibacteriales > Melioribacteraceae > JBGRQB01. The sequence continues at coordinate 20,487 of JBGRQB010000019.1, read as the reverse complement.
GAAGATGAAGGAATTCATATCTTAAGAGTATTAAAGTGGTTTAATGCAGTTTCAGCTTACCTGACAGAAGAACAGATTCAGAAAATTGCGAAATTTGATTTTGTGGAGAAAGTTGAAGGTGTGAAAAAATTAAAAACAATTATCCCAATTCAGATAGACAAAAAAATAACTTCATTAAACAAATCTTCAGACATTACAAATAGCAAATATAATTATGGAACAAGTATATTTCAGATGCAGTTGAGTGATGTTCCTGCTCTGCATAATCTTGATATTACCGGCTCAGGTGTGATTATTGGTTTGATTGATGCCGGTTTTAAAACAAGTGGTGTTCCTTCTTTAGAAGGGAGAACAGTTATTGATAGATATGATTTTATTCAAAATGATAATGTTACGGAAAATCAGAGTGGAGACGCTTGGAATCAAGATAGTCATGGAACAGCAGTATTTTCTGCTTGTGGTGGTTTTGATGAAGGAAATCTTGTAAGCCCGGCATTTAATGCGAAATTTCTTCTTGCTAAAACTGAAAATGTAGCTTCTGAAGAAAATGTAGAAGAAGATAATTTTGTTGCTGCTTGCGAATGGATGGAATCTAAAGGTGCACAAATAGTCTCCAGTTCTCTGGGATATAATGAGTTTGATATAGGACAAAAATCATATACTTATAACGATATGGATGGAAACACCGCTGTTACAACAAAAGCTTACAATAAACTTTTTGATCTTGGTGTTATTACAATTAACTCCGCCGGGAATGATGGCAGTTCTACTTGGAAATATATTGCCTCACCAGCCGATGCATATAATTGTATTTCTGTAGGTGCTGTTGATAGAGATAATAATATAGCCTCATTTAGTTCTTATGGGCCCACTTTTGATGGAAGACCTAAACCTGAAATAACAGCAATGGGATATCAGGTTTATTTAAATAACCCATCGGGTAAATATTATTATTCTAATGGAACTTCATTCTCAGCTCCAATTGTTGCGGGAATTACCGGACAATTACTATCTGTTTTTCCACATCTTACAAATAGTCAGGTCAGACATATAATCATTAACTCAGGTGATCATCCTTTTGAACATGATAGCCAGAGAGGATATGGATTAATTTCAGCAAAGCGCGCTGTGGAATTTCCTAATCTTGAAAATGTTTCGGGAAATTTCAAATTACACAAAGCTTTTGTTAACAGCAACGGAGTTAAATCCGGTTCTGCAAAAGTGCATATTACAGAAAATGGAAATAGCGAAACGTTTGATCTTCTGACAGGAAACAAAGATTACAAATTTTATGCAGATCTTCAAAATTACAATAACAGTAATCTTGAAGTTTATTTTACTTACACTGATAATCAAAATAATCAGGTGAGAGAACCTGTTTCAGGAAGTTACAAACTGAAATATGGTGAATTGAATATTACATCTGTAGAAGATGATTTTATCGTAAAAAATGAATATCCGGAAAGTTTTATTCTGAATCAGAATTATCCCAATCCGTTTAACCCGACAACTACTATCTCTTATTCAATTAAAGAAGAGGGAAATGTGAAGTTGGAGATTTATAATATTCTGGGACAAAAAATAAAAACATTGGTAGATAAGTATCAAAACTCCGGTTCTTATGAAATAAAAATAGATAATAGTGATATGAAGAATCTTTCGAGCGGAATTTATTTTTACAGACTTTTTACAAATGGTTCCTCTCAGACGAAAAAAATGATTTTATTAAAATAGGATTTTTATGCAGGGAATAATTGAAAAAGAGCAGATTGAGTATTTAGACAGTTTAAGAATAGAACCTGATGATCTTTTGAAAGAAATGGAAAAATATGCCAAAGAAAATCTGGTTCCGATAATTCATTGGAATGCGGCAGAGTTTCTTGAGCAAATGATAACCATTCATAAACCGGAAAATGTACTTGAACTTGGAACCGCAATCGGGTATTCTGCAATTCGTGCTGCCAGAGTTTTTACCGAAAAAGCTCATCTGGATACAGTTGAGATTTGTGAAGCAAGTTTTAAAATGGCAATAGCAAATATTGAAAAAGCTGGTCTGCAAAATAAAATAACCATACATTACGGCAATGCACATGAGGTACTCCCTGCAATTGATAAAGAATATGATTTTATCTTTCTTGATGCAGATAAAAAAGATTATATAGAATTGTTTAAACTTTCTCTTACAAAACTTAAAGTAGGAGGAGTAATTTTTGTAGATAACCTTTTATGGAAGGGAAGAGTTGCCATAACTGACACAGAGAAGAGGTATAAAGCTTCAACAGCATGCGTAAAAGAATTTAATCCTTTATTCATAGCTGAAGAAACTTTAAATTCTTCAATATTTCCTGTTGGTGACGGAGTTGGAATAGGAATTAAAATTAAATAATTTTCTCTCTCAATGCTTCAGTATATTTGTCAGCAATTTCTCTGACAGACTTACTGGAAACAAGATTGTGAATTTTATCAATTAAATCCGACCACTCCTCGTGAAGCGGACAAGGGTTTTCATCCGAACATTCTTTAAGGCCTGTAACACACTTTAAGTTAAGTATCGGGCCTTCAATTCTTTCTATAATTTCAAGTATTGAGCTGTTCAAAGCAGTATCAGTAATTCTAAATCCCCCGCCTCTTCCTTTAAAAGAGTCAACATAGCCGTATTTGGCCATTCGCTGCAAAATTTTGGCAAGATAATGAGATGGAATCTCTTCGTTTTTCGCTATTTCCGAAGCCATAATTAATGAAGTCTTTGACTGTCTGGCCAAATATAAAATAGCTCTTATCGCATATTCGCCGGTTTTAGTATAAATCATATTACTTCTTTATATTTTTTCAAAATGATAAAAAGATATTTTGTCCTTAAAACTAAGGAATTTAATCTAAAGTTGCAAATTAGATGGCAATATCTTTTTATTTTATATTAATACGATATTTTTTGTGGGTTCAACCTTTACCCGCCCGTGAGTTGATTCAAAGATTTCTTCGCAAAATTTTTCCACCTGATCCGGACGCAAAAGAAACTCAATTACAGGGTTATCTTCATACAAATTGTCTTTGATAATTGCGTTATACATTCCCAGATAATGATGAATTTTGCTTGTGAAATCGTAACCAAATTTAACTCGCAGATATTGATATTTAATCTTTTCAATTTTGTTTGCTTCGTCCAGACAATTATAAGCCGAGTTATAATAAGCCTTGCCCAGCGGACCAACACCAAGCTTTACACCGCCAAAATACCTGATACTGATAACAATAATATTCTGCAAATTAAAATGTTCAATTGCATTTAATATTCTTATTCCGGCAGTTCCGTTTGGTTCGCCATCGTCAGAGTATTTTATTGTATCTTCACCAATTTTCCAGCAGTAGCAGTGGTGACGAGCATCGTAAAATTCTTTTTTTACTCTTTCCAAAATCTCTTTTGCTTCATCTTCTGATTCACAATGAAAAACCTGACCAATAAATTGTGATGCTTTTTCCTTAAATTTGTATTCGTGAAATTCTTCTATTGTAATTATTTTGTCAATATTTTCCATTTAGCAGTCAGATTAATTATAATTGAGAGTTAAATTTTAGATCACTAATATAATCATTTTAATTTTATAGAAAATTGGATATATGGATAACGACAATAAAATCCTGATTAAAGGCGCAAGAGAACATAATCTTAAAAATATAAGTTTGGAAATACCACGTGACACTCTCACAGTAATTACCGGTTTATCCGGGTCAGGGAAATCTTCACTTGCTTTTGACACCATTTATGCAGAGGGACAGAGACGCTATATTGAATCGCTCTCGGCTTATGCAAGACAGTTTCTGGATCAGCTTGAAAAACCGGATGTTGATCTCATTGAAGGATTGAGTCCGGCAATTTCGATAGAGCAGAAATCAACAAGTGGAAATCCGCGTTCTACAGTTGGAACAGTCACGGAAATTTATGATTATTTGCGACTGCTTTATGCCAGAGTCGGAATTCCTCATTGTCCCAAGTGTAACATAGAATTAAAAAAGCAATCTTCAGATCAGATTATTGATTCTATTTTTGAGAATTTTCAGGGAAAGAAAATTCAGGTTCTTGCCCCTGTTGTTCGAGGAAGAAAAGGACATTACCGCGAGCTTTTTGAAGATATTCTGAAAGACGGATTTATCCGCGCCCGTGTTGATGGAGAGATTGTTGAAATTGTTGACGGATTTAAGGTTGACAGATACAAAATTCATAATATTGAAATTGTTGTGGATCGTATAAGCATTAATGCAAAATCGCGATACAGAATTAGTGAATCTGTAGAAATTGGTTTGAGTTACGGCAACGGAATGATGATTGTAAATGACTCTGAAAACGATTTTACATTTAGTAAAAATCTTGCCTGTGTGGAATGCGGAACCAGTTATGCCGAGCTTGCTCCAAATTCATTTTCCTTTAACTCACCTTACGGATCTTGTCCTGAGTGTGACGGACTTGGAGAAAAAAAGGAGCTTGATATTGATTTGATAATTCCTGACTGGAATAAATCTATAAATGAAGAAGCAATTGCACCAATGGGAAAACCAAGAAATATCTGGTTTTTTAATCAGCTCGAAGCAATAGCTGAAAATCTAAAATTTACCTTTGATACAAAACTTTCTGAGCTGACGGAAGATCAAAAAGATATTTTACTAAACGGCAGTAAAGAGAAAATTGCGTTTAACTATAATTACAACGGCGATAAATCTGTTACATATAATCATAAATTTTCCGGTGTGCTGAATAATCTTTTACATCATTATGATAACACATCTTCCAATTTGGTTCGCGACTGGGTAGAAGCTTATATGGCAACGCACACTTGTTCATCCTGTAAAGGAGGAAGGTTAAAGCCGGAGTCACTTGCCGTAACAATTGGTGGAAAAAATATTGCAGAAGTAACAAACCTCTCAATTGAACGCGCTAAAGATTTTTTTGAATCACTTAAACTTTCAAAGCGCGAACTTATAATTGCCAAACAGATTTTAAAAGAAATAAATGAACGTCTTTCATTTTTACTTAATGTCGGACTAAACTACCTTACATTAAACAGATCTGCAAGAACTTTATCAGGTGGTGAAGCGCAGCGTATCAGACTCGCAACTCAGATCGGTTCGCAGCTTTCTGGAGTATTATATGTTCTTGATGAACCAAGTATCGGACTGCATCAATCTGATAATATAAAGCTGATAAATTCACTTAAAGAATTGCGCGATCTGGGAAATACAATTGTTGTTGTTGAGCACGACAGAGAAACAATTGAGAAATCTGATTTTATAATTGATCTTGGTCCGAGAGCCGGAGAGCACGGCGGAGAGCTCGTACTTGCCGGTTATACAAAAGATTTTGTGAAAAATAAAAAGACTTTTGATTCGCTGACAATGGATTATCTCAAGGATAAAAAAGAAGTTCAGGTTCCTGAAAAAAGGAGAGAAGGAAACGGAAATTTCATAGAGTTAATCGGAGCCAGCGGAAACAATCTTAAAAATGTAGATTTGAAAATTCCTCTTGGAACATTTACCGCAGTAACCGGAGTCAGTGGTTCAGGTAAATCTACTTTGATTAATGAAACACTGGTCAAAATTTTGATGAAAAAGATCTATAACTCCAAAACCGTTCCTCTGAAATACAAAGAGATTAAAGGTTTGGAACACATAGATAAAATCATCGAAATTGATCAATCGCCAATCGGACGAACACCAAGATCAAATCCGGCTACATATACAGGTTTGTTTACATTTATTCGCGATTTGTTTGCACAGCTTCCCGAAGCTAAAATGCGCGGTTACAAACCGGGACGTTTCAGTTTTAATGTGAAAGGCGGAAGATGTGAAGAATGTCAGGGTGACGGACTCAAAAAAATTGAAATGAATTTCTTACCTGATGTTTATGTCCACTGCGAAGTTTGTCGCGGAAAAAGATACAACAGAGAAACTCTTGAAATTTTATATAAAACAAAATCGATTTCTGAAGTGCTTGATATGACTGTTGAAGAAGCACTTGAGTTTTTTGAAGATCTTCCAAGAATTAAAAGAAAACTTCAGGCTATTTATGATGTTGGTCTTGGCTACATCACTTTGGGTCAGCAGGCAACAACACTCTCCGGCGGTGAAGCACAGCGTGTAAAACTTGCTACCGAGCTTAGTAAAGTCAGCACAGGCAAAACAATGTATATTCTTGACGAGCCAACTACAGGTCTTCATTTTGAGGATGTTAACATTTTAATGAAAGCTTTGAACAAGCTTGTGGAAAAAGGAAATACAGTTGTTGTAGTTGAGCATAATATGGATGTTATTAAAGTTGCCGATTACATTGTTGATCTTGGTCCGGGAGGAGGAGAGCACGGCGGAGAGATAATTAATTGCGGTGTTCCGGAAGAAATAATAAAATCGAAAGTTGGTTTAACAGGTAAATTCTTACTTGATGAATTATCCCGAAAAAAGAAATAAGGAATAAAATGAAAGTAATTTTTGCAACCGGAAATAACGGAAAAGCAATTGAAGTAAAAAAACTTTTTGAAAATACAGAATATGAAATTGTTTCCCTGAAAGATATTGGTGACAATACTGAAATTATTGAAGATGCCGACACTTTTGAAGGAAACGCATTAATAAAAGCAAAAGTTATTTACGAAAAATATAAAACACCTGTAATTGCAGATGACTCAGGCTTAATGGTAGAACAGCTGAACAACGAACCAGGAGTTTTTTCGGCAAGATATGCAGGTGAAAATTGCACATACGATGATAATAATAATAAGCTTCTTTCAGAACTAAAAAATTTTCCTGAACCTCATCCTGCTAAGTTTGTTTGTGCCGCGGTTTATTACGATGGCAACACTACGCATTCACTCTTTGGTGAATTTAAAGGTGAAATTGTAATGGAAAAAAGAGGTGAAAAAGGCTTTGGTTACGATCCTGTTTTTAAACCTGAAGGATATGAAGTTACTTTAGCTGAAATGGATTTGGAAGAGAAAAATAAGATTAGTCACCGTGCAATTGCATTTGAAAAATTGAAAGAAAAAATGTGTCCTGCATAATACAGGACACTAAATTTATTAAAGAGGCAATTCAAAGAAAAATTTAGTTCCAACACCAAGTTTACTTTTTGCCCATATTTTTCCGCCATGTTCTTCAACAATTTTTTTCGCAAGCCATAATCCCAGACCCGAACTATGCTCACCTCCGGTCGGTTTTGTACTTAAAGTCACCCCTTTGGCAAACATAAGTTTTAAATCGTGTTCAGATAAACCGGCTCCTGTATCAGAAACCTCAACAGTAACTCTGGTTTCACTGAAGTAAGCTTTAACTTCCACAATGGTTTTTTCCGGTCCATATTTAATAGCATTGTTTACAAGGTTATCAATTACTTCTTTAATTTTTAATGTATCAACTTTTACATTTGGCAGAGCATCAGAAGAGCGGTTCAACAATTTGATGTTTTTCTTTTTAGCATAAGCTGAATTTAATGTTACAACAGAATCTATTATTTCTTTTATTGAAGCTTCTTCCAGATCAAGAATTTTATCCTCTTTTTGTCGCGCTATAACTTCAGTCATTTCTCTGGAAAGCTTAATAATATTTTGTGTTGATTCAACAAGTGTCTGCATTATCTCACTTTGTTCAGTTGCAGTTAAATAGTAAGATTCCATTAATTGAATTAAACTTTGAATAACCGAAGCCGGATTTTTAATATCGTGAACAGCCATTGCAAAAAGTTCATCTTTCTGTTTCTGCAGTGCTTCAAGCTGATTCTTTTTAGTCTGTAATTTCTCTTTTTGCTCAATCAGAACAAGGTTGATATCTTCAAGTTCATTTATATTTTTTTCAAGAGAAGAAATTTCTGAGTTAAGTTTTTGGTTTTTTTCGTTAAGCTTCATTGTGCTCTTTTTACAAGCTTCAAAAGCTGATTCAAGGTCTTCCAACTGCTGGTTAAACTCTTCCAGATTATTGTCAGATTTTTCAATCGCTTTTCCTTTTCCTCTGTAGAGAACAACAATTATCATTAATAAAATCAGACAAACAACCGTTAGAATTATAACAGGAAGTGAAAACATTTCCTGATTTTCCATCACTGAATGATGTGTCTCTTTTTTCTCAACTTTTTTTACCTGAGCTGCCTTTACAAATAACTTTAACGTTACCTTGTCAGCAACATTTGGATTATTGTAAATTATATTAAAAATGTGACTCCCGATTTTCAGTTTCCCAAGATCGATAAAAACCGAGTGTGGAGAAGAGGAAGTGTAGTTTATTTCATTACCGTTCATAAACAGATTCATATTTAAATCTGTAATTGGTATTTCTTCAGATCGGACTGTTACAGAAATTTTATCAGAAGGTGTTAATTCAATTAATTCAGGATTAAAGTCGGTCAAATTTTTATCATTGATTTGCACTTCAACTTTTTGTGCTAAAATTCCGGTTACAAAAAAAACTAAAACCAGTGTCAGTTTTTTTAACAAATAGCCGTATGATTTCATAAATAACTCTGTTTGCTTATTAATAAATCAGGCGAGATTTAAACAACCTCAACCATTCGGATTAGAATATAAATTTGCTTTACAAAAAAAGCAAAGATTAAAAAGTAATAATTAAAACAAAAAGCTCAAATTTTACATATTATCGTGAAAATTAATAAAAATTTTATAAAATCTGGATAGACAATCTTTGTAAAGGCGCTGAAACCTTCTCTATATAAGCAGACTATATAATCTTGAAATAATTCACCTTCTGCTTTTAATTCTACGTTAATCTTTACGATAGTAATAATTAATGTAGAATTTTCTGGATACTTAAATGACGTTATGCAGGTTTTATCAGGATATTATTGCAGAACCGAATCAGGTTAGAACTTTGGAAGATGCAATTCTGGACGGCCGACTGATTTATTCCAAATTGGCAGCAGACAATCTTGCGCCCAAAACAGTAAAGAAAGGTCAGGCATTAATTCAGAAAGTATCTGAAACTGTGGATGAGAAAAATATTCACGATTTCAAAAAATCTAAACCTGAGCCGGGAATGGTTTTCAGAATTGACAATTTTGGAGAAAATCTGGGGCGACCCAGAGGTGGTGATTCCTGGTTTGCCGAAGAAGAGGGAGTGTTTTTTGTTTCCAAGTCAGTGCCAAGAGTTATTGAAGTAAATTACGATGCCACTTATAAAATAAAAATCGGCTCTGATAATATGTCGGTCGATATAGATTTTTTTCCGCCCGGACCCGGAGGAAAGAAAATTTTAATAAAAGAAGTTTTTGAAGATTTACGTAAGCTTAAAGTTGAAGTTGAAATTAAAACCGAAGCTATTGACCGTGCATTGATGAAACTGGAAGAAAGTAAAATTCCCATTTATGATATAAATGTTGCAAACGGAGCTTTACCAATTGACGGAATTGATGCCAGAGTAGATGTGTATGTTGAAACGGATGTTGATTTTAGTCCGAAAGTACTTGATTCTGGCAGACTCGATTTTTACAATCTGAATATTCTGAATCCTGTTGAAAAAGATCAGCTGTTGGCTGTTTATCATCCGCACGTAGAAGGAAGAAATGGAAAAGATGTATTTGGACAGGAAATCCCGGGGAAAACAGCAAAAGTAATAAAATTTCCGGCTGGTAAAAACACATATTCACCTCCCGCTAACAGCAACGAAATATTGGCAAAATGTGAAGGAAATGTAATTGAGAAAAAAGGTGTTTTTAGTGTAAGTGAAGTTTTCAGCATTAACGGAAATGTAGATTTTTCAACCGGAAATATTGAAAACAGCGGTTCAGTAAAAGTTTTTGGCGATATAAAAAGCGGCTTCCGATTAGATATTGGCGACACAGTTGAAATAAAAGGAATTGTGGAAGATGCGGTTATTATGGCCGGCGACAATGTACAAATTAACAGCGGATTTGTCGGAACCGGTTCAGGCTTAATTGCTGCCGAAGGTGACGTTAATCTGAAATATATAAGAAACCAGAAAATTCAGTCGAGAAAATCAATAAATGTTAAAAATGAAGTAATTGATGCCGAACTTTTTGCCCGTGACAGAATCAGAGTTAAAGGCGGAAAAAACATGTCAATTTTGGGCGGACACACAATTGCCGGAAATTTAATAGAAGTAAATTGTCTGGGAAACGAATATGGAATTCAAACCAGAATTGAAGTCGGTTTTGATTATAAACAGGAAATTGAAATAAGCTTCAAAAGACAAGAAATTGAGCGTTTAACTTCGGCTCTTGAAACCATTGATGGTAATTTATCATCTATGTTCGGACAATTACAACTCTCCAAAGAAAAACATAAAACTCTTGCAAAATTAGTTGATCAGAAGTTAAAATTATATGAAGCTCCCGAAGAATATGATGACTTTTATGAGTATCTGGAAAAGCTTAATAAAGGGATAGAACTGATTCTGAAAAACAAAATTTCAGATGGTACAAGATTTGAATACTTCTTAACTTTATTCGAGCAAAAAATCTCTTTTGCACAACAAATTAAAGTAAATAAATTAGATATTCTCCGGTTAAACAAAAAGATTTACGAACCTAGTTCGGCCAGAATTATTGTTAGTAAAAAGGCGTATCCGGGAGTTACGATTCTGATAAATAAAAGAAAGTTTGTTATCACAGAAGAGATGATTAACAAAACTTTTTATCTTTCAAAAGAAAATGATTCCATTTTATTCGGTTAACTCCTCTTGTTGTCTTACTAATTTAAGTTTTGGAGCAATTTTCCAAAACAGTAATTTTCAGGTCTTTAGTCAAAACGGTGAATCGCTTTAAGTTCCGGAAAATCTTCCGCAATCAGAAAAATAGAGCATAAATTTGTCTGATTATTTCTCCGGATTATGAGGTTTTTAGGAAAAATTATTCTCAAATTAGAGAAAAAAATTGTTGAATGAAAATTTTTATTTAACCAAATATAGTTGAGAAGGTATGCACTTAAAATCATTTGATGAAATTTTCAAAATGGCAAAAGGCAAAGAAACAAAAAAAATTGCCGTTGCCTCCGCAGCTGATAAGCACGCGCTTGAAGCTGTAAAAAATGCAATTACTGAAGGAATAGTTGAAGCTGTTTTGTTTGGTGATGAAGAAAAGATCAAAGAAATTGCAGGACAGATAAATTTTGATCTGTCTGACACAAAAATTGTTGACGAAAGTAATCCTGTTAAAGCATCTGCACTTGCTGTTGCGGCAATTAAAAATGGTGAAGCTGATGTTTTAATGAAAGGAAATGTATCAACCGGTCCTTTATTAAAAGTTGTTCTTGATAAAGAAAAAGGATTGAGAAAAGGCGGAACTTTAAGTCACGTAGCACTTATGGAATCACCTTATTATCACAAATTACTTTGTGTTACAGATGCAGCCGTTAATGTGGCTCCTGAACTCAAAGACAAAGTTGAAATGATAAATAACGCGGTTGAAGCATTCCATAAATTGGGAATAGAAGAACCAAAAGTTGCTGTAATTGGCGCTGTTGAAGTTGTAAATCCAAAAATGGAAGCTACTTCTGAAGCTGCTTTACTTACAATGATGAATAAGAGAAAACAAATTAAAGGTTGTATTGTTGACGGACCTTTAGCGCTTGATAATGCTGTTTCAAAAGAAGCTGCTGAACATAAAGGAATTGTAAGTGAAGTTGCCGGCGACTGCGACATTATGCTTACACACGATATTAACAGTGGAAACGTTTTATATAAATCACTAAACTTTTTAGGCGGTGCTACTGCCGGAGCTGTAATTATGGGTGCTGCTGTTCCTATTGTTCTTACTTCAAGATCTGATTCGGAACATAGTAAATTATGTTCTATAGCTTTGGCTGCGGCAATGGATAAATAATCTAATTATTAAAAAATTATAGAGAACGAGAGTATGTCAGACAAAAGAGTTTTAGCCATTAATCCAGGCTCAACTTCTACAAAAATAGCTGTTTATAAAAACGAAAAATGTGAATATCTTGAAAACATTAAACATTCAGCAGAAGATTTAGCTGATTTTAATTGTATTTCAGATCAGTATGAATTCAGAAAAAATATCATCCTTGCCAAATTGCAGGAAGCCGGTGTTGATATTCAACAACTTGATGCAATTGTTGGTCGCGGCGGTCTGGTAAAACCAATTCCTTCAGGTGTTTACGAAGTTAATGATGCAATGATTGCCGATCTTAAGATTGGTATTCTTGGTGAACACGCAAGTAATCTTGGCGGATTAATTGCACAGGACCTTGCAAAATCATTACCATCAGCAAGAGCGTTTATTGCCGATCCTGTTGTGGTAGACGAAATGGATGATGTTGCGCGTTTATCCGGGCATCCGGAACTTGAAAGAGTTTCAATTTTCCACGCATTAAACCAGAAAGCAATTGCAAGAATGCACTCTAAAAAAATGAACAAAAAATATGAAGATTTAAATCTTATTGTTGTTCATCTTGGCGGCGGTGTGAGTGTTGGTGCTCATAAAAACGGAAGAGTAGTTGATGTAAATCAGGCGTTAAATGGTGATGGGCCGTTTTCACCTGAAAGAACAGGAACGCTTCCTGCATTTGCTCTTGCAAAAATGTGTTTCAGCGGAAAATACACAATTGATGAAATTAAAAAACTTATCACCGGTAAAGGCGGATTTGTAGCTTATCTTGGTACTAACAACGCAAGAGAAGTTGAAGAAAGAGCAACTGCCGGAGATGAAAAAGCAGCTCTGGTACAAGATGCAATGGGATATCAGGTTGCAAAAGAGATCGGTTCTATGGCTGCTGTATTACAAGGTAAAGTAGATGCTGTTTTACTTACCGGCGGAATTGCCTACAACAAAGGTTTTGTTGAAAAAATAACTGAAAGAGTTAGCTTTATTGCTCCTGTTGAAGTATATCCGGGAGAAGATGAAATGCAGGCTCTTGCATCAAACGGACTGATGGTTCTTAATAACGAAGTTAAACCAGCCAAATATAAATAATAAAAGCCCCTTCAGGGGCTTTTTTTTTATCACAAATTTCATTTCAGATTAACCTCATAATACTAAAGCATTATTTATTAGAACCGATACTAGTATAGCAAATTATCAAAACTTATAAGAGGTTCTTGTGAAGCAAATCACCTCCAATGACTTCATTTTTAAAAATGAATGGCAATACTCTAATTCTGAAACAGGCGCAAGCTATCAAAATGGTGTTATACCGGGCTCTATATTTTTTTCAGAACTGAAAGGAGATATTTCTCTGGAAGATGCTGAAAAAGTTTCAACAATTCTTGAAAAATTATTTGCCGAAAACTCATTCGATAACACAAAATATATTCGTATTCTTGATTTCAGCGAAACTATAAACGGCAGTGTTCTGGCACGCAGAAAATATATCAAAACAATCAATTCACTTAATAAAAAATATAATTGTTCGCCATTTGTAACTTATATCAGCGGGGCAGATACATTAACAAAAACAATAATTCTTTTTACCAGAAAACTGACTGACCAGAATTTTGTTTTTGTAGATGAACTTGAGGAAGCTTTTGATCTTATAAATTCTGATTTTGAAGCTGATGATAAAAAAGGCGCAGATAAGAAAATTGTGGTTTCGCAGCAGGAAATTAATGCACTCATAGAAACTGCCGGTGTTTTGGCAACCAGACAGTGTAACGGCAGCGTAAAACCGGTTGATGATGACAGTCCGCTAAATATGCTTTACAATGCAATGAAACTGATGGCTGAAGAAACCAGAGAGCTGCTGAATAAAACAGAAGAAAAAGATCAGAAAATTCAGGAAGCGCTGGCAATTGAAAACTCTTTTCTTGAAGTATCTTCCGATTTTATTTTTATGCTCGATCTTGATGGAAAAATAAAGAACATCAACAGAGTTTTTGAAGGAAAAAGAAAAGAAGAAATTATCGGAAAAGCTTTTAGTGAAATGTTGCCCGAAGAAGCTAAAAAAGATTTTCAAAAAGCAATTGAAAAAGCAGTTAATACCAAATCTCTTCAAACTTTTGAAAGCAGAATTAATTTTGTAGAAGTAAAAAGATATTTCCTGAACAGAATTAAACTCATTGCCGATAAAGAACTATTTCTTATTTCCACTGATATTACCGAGCGTAAGCTGACAGAGAAATTATTTCTGGCAGAAAGAAAAAGATTTGCCGATATAATTCAGGGAACCAATGCAGGAACCAGAGAATGGAATATAAAAACCGGGGAAATGATAATAAATAAACGTTGGGCAGAAATGGCCGGTTATTCTCCTGAAGAACTTTATCCTGCTACAATAAAAACCTGGGAAAGTATGCTGCACCCGGAAGATTTTGAAGCTTCTAAAAAACTTTTAGATGAACATTTTAAAGGAACCGAACAGCATTACAAATGTGAAGTTAGAATAAAACATAAAAATGGTGAATGGATCTGGGTTCTTGATAGTGGTCAGGTAACTTCACGCGATAAAATCGGGACTCCGATAATTATGTCGAGCACACTGCTTGATATAAATGAAAGAAAAAAAGCAGAAGAGATAAACGAAAAATCAAAAAAACAGTTTGTAGATGTAATGCTTAACTCTCCCGATGCAATTCTTTTAATTGATAAACACACATTTGTGGAATGTAATAATGTGGCTGCCAAACTTTTAGGCTGCAAAGATCCGGAGCAAGTTAAAAATACTCATCCTTCTGTTTTTTCACCTGAGTTTCAGCCCGACGGGAAACGTTCGCTCGATAAAGCAGAAGAGATGATAAATCTGGCAATTAAAACCGGGACAAACAGATTTGAATGGCTTCATCAAAAAATATCGGGGGAAACATTTCCTGTTGAAGTTTCGCTGGCTGTAACACCTGTTGCCATAAATGACAGAATAGTTCTTCAATGTGTGTGGCGAGATTTAAGCGGTATTAGAGCAACTGAAAAAGCTTTTATAAAAAGTGAAAAAAAACACAGAATTTTATTTGAATCTTCACAAGATGCAATTCTTCTTCTTGATCCCGATTTTGGTTATGTGGATTGCAATCCCGCGGCTTTAAAACTTTTTGGAGTAGGAGAAAAGAAAGAATTGCTGAATATAAAACCACTCACTTTTTCACCTGAATATCAACCTGACGGAATGACTTCGACAGAAAAAGCAGAGATTGAACTTGGAAAAGTTATTGAAACCGGTTCTCACTATTTTGAATGGACTCACAGAAAGATTACCGGTGAAGAATTTTACTCGGTTATACTGGCCGTGAGTATAGAGATTGAAAACAAAAAGTTGATATACAGCAATATCCGCGATATAACCAAGGCAAAGAAAAATGAAGCAAAGCTGAAAGAATTTGCAGTTGAAATGGAAGTGAAAAATGTTGAGCTGGATAAAGCTTTAATGAAAGCAGAAGCTGCTACAAAAGCCAAAAGTGAATTCCTTGCAAATATGAGTCACGAAATAAGAACTCCGCTAAACGGAGTTATCGGATTTACAGATCTGCTGATGTACACGGAGCTCGACAGTGTTCAGCAGCAGTATGTTAAAAATGCAAACACGTCAGCTCATTCACTTCTCGATCTTATAAATGACATACTGGATTTCTCAAAAATAGAAGCAGGTAAACTGGAAATTGAAGAATCAAAAAATGATCTGGTTGAATTAGTTGAGCAGGCAACGGATATAATTAAATATACTGCTTCTCAAAAGGGACTGGAACTATTGATGAACATCCAGGCAGATATTCCAAGATATATTGAAATTGATCCTACCAGACTTAAACAGATTTTAATTAATCTTCTCAGCAACGCAGTTAAATTTACCGAAAAAGGAGAAGTAGAAATAAAAGTAACTTTTGAAGAAGTTGAAAATAATCCCGAATTAGGAAAATTTTATTTCGAAGTAAGAGACACGGGAATCGGAATATCAGGTAAAAACAAGGAGAAGCTGTTTCAGGCGTTTTCACAAGCTGATACATCTATCTCCAGAAAGTTTGGCGGAACCGGATTGGGACTTGTTATCTCAAATTTGCTTGCGCAAAAAATGGGTAGTCAGATTGAACTTGAGAGCACAGCCGGAGAGGGGAGTCGGTTCTACTTTAAGCTTACCAAAAAATTTGAAAGAAGCAATTTTGTTGAACCTTGTAAGCTGAGAGAAATTAAACATGTGTTAATCATAGATGACAACAAAAATAATCAAGTTATATTAAACGATATTTTCACCAACTGGAAAATTGAAACAAAAGTTGCTTCTAATGGTCTGGAAGCAATTGAAAGTATTGAAAAATCGGAAGAGTTTGATGTTGTTATAGTTGACTACAATATGCCTTATATAAACGGGATAGAAACAATAAAGCTTATTCGTAGCAAAATAGAATTTATGGAATATAAACAGCCTGGCATTTTGCTTTATAGTTCAAGTGATGATGTACAAAAACTGGAAGAAGATGAGACAGTCGGTTATCATACATTAATCAAACCTGTAAAAACTGATGAATTATATAATATACTTTGTTCAATTGATAATCCGCGCTTTGGTTCTGAAAAAGAGAAAGTTAAAACAGAAGAGACAGAAATATTTTCAAGCAACGGCAAGTATCTGATTCTTGTTGCGGAAGATGTAAAAGTAAATATGGAACTGATCAAAATTTTACTTGAGCAACTGCTGCCCTCGGCACAGTTTATTGAAGCTGAAAATGGAAGAGATACTATTGATAAATATAAAGAGTTTTTACCTGATATTGTTTTTATGGATATACAAATGCCGGAAATTGACGGCTACACAGCTACCGGTGAAATCAGAAAAATAGAGGAAGAACTAAACAGATATGCTCCTATTATTGCTCTTACAGCCGGCGTTGTAAAGGGAGAAAAAGAAAAATGTATTGAAGCCGGTATGGATAATTATCTTACCAAACCAATTGATAAAAACAAATTAAAATCTGTGCTGCACAGATATATCAGATGTATTGAAGAAATGGATATTCTCAGACCAGAAAGAAGAGAGCTGCCCGATATCCATTTTGATCTCGAAGGATTAGTGGAAAGATCAGAAGGAAATTACGATCTTGTAAATTCTCTGACCGAAGCAGCGGTAAAACAATTTCCCGATGTGATAAAAGAACTGGATGAAGTTATTCTTAACAATGATAAAATCAAAATTCCGAAAGTAGCTCATACAATTAAGGGAATTTCTCTGACTATGAATTTTAACATACTTGCAAAAATAGCAGAGCGATTGGAAAAATCTCCTCTTGAATCTGATGAAGATATAATGAATTTATTCATTGAAATAAAAGAAGAGTGGAGCGAAATTCAGAAAGAGCTTACCGAAGGACTGCAAAAGCTAAATGAAATTGAATAAATATAGAGAATAACACTTTTCAAAGTGTTATTCTCCGTACTTAGGGTTTTCATAAATCAATTTCGTACTGAGGTGTAAATTTTGTTACATGCTCTGGATCGTACAAATGCTGATTTTCTTCAATACTTATTTTAATTTTCGCATTGTTTCGTTCAATATTTTCAATTCCGTTTCTGTAAATTTCCTTTAGCAGACAATTAAAAAAAATCTCTCCATTTGCCACATCAACATTATAAAGTGAAATTACTGTACTTGAGATAGCTACTTCAACATGTTTTTTCTCAATTGTGGAATCGGAAATATAGTCATACTCAAATTGAAAACTTGATTCGTCATCCTTGCGCTCCGGGCCCCTTCTCCCGGTAAAAACTATTCTTTCCATTTCAGCTCCAAAAAAAATGACTTATCTGAATATAAGAATTTCATTTTAATTTACAGTTAGTGGTTAGCCCGTAGTTTGTCGCTTTTTAATAAAATTTTAGATCTTATTAAGACTAATTAATCTGATTAACGCATCCTTTTTGCATTTGTTAAGAAATAATTTATCTTTTACACCATTGATAAAATAAATGATTACATCACAAACCCTTTAATTATATGCGTCTGATAACTTTTGATGATTTGATTGATACCTATTCCAAGTTTGCTCAGCGGGGCGGAAATTATCTTTTGAGCAAATTCACATTAAATAAAAAATCGAGAACCAAATCTGCTTTTGACAGCTCAGCTTCATTATCTTCAAACTGGTGGGACATTCCGTTAATTAAGGAGAGACAAAACAAGCTAATGACCGGCAGCAGTGAAGTTAATTTCAGAGAGTATTACATAGAGAAATACTTAAGTGGAAAAAGTGATTTGAAATTGTTATCCCTTGGATCAGGAAGTTGTTTTAATGAACTTGATTTTGCAAGATCAGGAAAATTTTCCGAGGTTGTTTGTCTAGATATAACCGAAGACGGATTGCGGGAAGGGAAGGAAACAGCTCAGAAAGAAAATCTTACCAACATTCAATTTATTTGTGATGATTTATATAATCGTTCATTTCAATTAGAATATTTTGATGTTGTTTTATTTAGCAATTCTCTTCATCATTTTGATAAAGTTAATGAGCTTTTATCGGGACAAGTAAAGAGCTACCTTAAATCGGGCGGACACTTAGTAATGGATGAGTTTGTGGGGCCGACCAGACTCCAATTTCCAAAACATCAGATTA
The DNA here is from genome assembly GCA_041725875.1 of Rhodothermaceae bacterium. Classification (GTDB taxonomy): domain Bacteria; phylum Bacteroidota; class Ignavibacteria; order Ignavibacteriales; family Melioribacteraceae; genus JBGRQB01. The sequence goes on along the minus strand of JBGRQB010000019.1, from coordinate 1,992 downwards.
AAGCGATAAATGAATCGCTGAAACTTATTGATGAACGCTACAGAAAACGTTATAAAACAGATATTGTAAAAAATAAATATTACGGCTCCGGCTGGCTTCGAATGCTGGTTGCAGATCCTTCGGAATGTATTGACTCTGTTAACATTTTACCGGCAGTTCATAAAAATTTTGAAACTGTTGAAGAGAATTTTTACGGTGGTAATATTTTGATGTGCGCATTAAAAGATATAGCGCATCATTTTATTGAATTAAATGAAACTAAAAAGAAAATATTAACTGATCTGTTCAACTTTGAAGATGAATATCTAAAAAAATATCAAAGTGATCTGGTGTTTGGGGTGTATAGAAAAGAATGAATTTAAAGCAAATTAACGGCAAGAAAAGTAAGTGATCCACAAAACAAAAAGTAAAACAAAAGCTCTGAAGTACCTGACGAGGTTTGAAACTGAACAGGATGAAAAAAGACGTAACAAAATCACCTTCATATCATTTAAGGACTATTTGCAGTTAACACAGGATTACGACAGATGGAATTAATAACTCTAAATTGGGGGTAGATAGATCCTGAAAAAATGATTTTTAAGTCAAATTCGAACTCTTTATCTAAGTGGATTCTATCAGATTTGACTTATATAGCACTGCATATTGTTGAATGACTAACTGGGTTGTGCCCGAGTTCTACTCTTCAAAAATACAATTCTTCTTAGGAAGAAAAGCCAAACTAGTTTTAAGAATTTAAGTTCCATATCCGACTCAAAAGTACCCCCACCCTGGAACAGCGCTCCCAATGAAGACCTAGGATGAATCCCAAAACATTTACACTCTGCCAACTTTTACTGGTAACCTTTTTGTTTTTTTAATAAAAATGCTACTAGAGATTATTTTTTTAGTTAAAAATAAATAGTTAGCAGGGGAGCTTGGCCCCCAAAACAACCCTGAGAATGTGGCGATTTCCCACAGGTCAATGCATATCAACAGACAAAGCTGTGGATATTATTTTTCATCATCTTTAGTATCCTGTTTCTTCTTAAAGCGTTTCAGGATGAAGATGATAACATCTGGAGCAAGCTCAAGAAGTTGTTTAAGTAATATTTTGTACTTTATAGATACTCCTATAAATTTGATATCACTATTCTTATACCAAGGAGTCAAGAAAAGTGTGGATTATAATTGTAGCATAGTTTTTATAGTTTTAGATTTTATTCGTTACTGATATTAGTTTGAAAAAAAAGTATGTTTGTAATCGAATGTCTCACGATATTTGTATTTTTTTGGTTAAAATTTATTTTTCAGAACGATACTTTTGGGATTTTGACCAATTTTTACTCTTTATAAAAGATTGGAGAAAGCAAAATGTTTCAAAATGAACATCAGATAATGGATAAAGTGTACACACATTTTTTTAATAAAATTGTTAGTAACGTAATTCCCATTGATTTACGAGCACCTACTCTCGTGGGTACTGTTCAAGATGATCCTTTTGATAGCTACATTGAGAAAGAGCTTACCGAGGCATTTCCTGAATTAGAAGTTGTGAGTTCTGGCAAATTAACAACACCAGATATTATTATTCGAGATAAACGCTCTGGAGTTATAGTTGGAATAGAAGTTAAAAAATTAATACAGAAATCTAGTGGTAGTGATTCACGCGGATTAACATTGGATTATAATAGTTGTTTACCTTGTGGTACAGCCTTAATAAAAGTTGGTGATGCGACAGTTGATATACCGTGTTATTATCTGTTTTGTTTGTTGAGTACAGATAGCACTAGTATTGTTACATATATTTTAATGCACGGAGATTTCATAAACTATGATTTTAATCTTCATAAACAGGCAAAACTAGCCAATCAAAGTGAATACAATCATGGCCCATATGGAGAAGGATCAGTAAGACATAGAGCTATGTACACTTATCCAAATCCTCTAAATTATAAACTAACATGTTTTCATGGTAGAAAAGTACTTGTAACGAAAAAACTAGATGGTGAA
>JBGRQB010000018.1:0-41959 GCA_041725875.1 Rhodothermaceae bacterium | reverse complement strand
AGGGAAAAGAGAAATCCAGTCATACTTTTTTGCTCTTTTGTAAAACTGCTCTTCATTCCAGGCTTCAAATTCATACAAAGGAATTAAAATCCTTAATGCGGTTCTTAGCTTTATATTTAATCTGTATAATTCTTCTTTGCACAAAACGCAGCTTACGGCGCGGTTCTGAATTTCAATTTCTTTTATTCCGCTCTGCTTCAGCTCGTCTGCCAAAATGTCTTCCAGTCCGTACATAGTTTTTATCAGGACGGGAAATCTTCCTTTTAAATCCAAATTTTCCTCAATTTTTGATTGTAAATATAATCTATTGAGAGATAACATTGATTAAATAAATGGAAGATATTTTAATTATTATTATATTTGGGGGTCAAAAAACAAATATCAGATTTTATGTCTATTATTATCAAAACACCCGAACAGATTGAAGGAATCAGAAAAAGTGCCAGACTGGCTGCAAAATCGCTTAACTATATTGAAGAATTTGTTAAAGCTGGTGTAACAACAGAATTTCTGGATCAGAAAATTGATGAGTTTTTGAGAGAACATAATGCAGTTCCCGCAACTTTGAATTACAATGGATTTCCTAAATCCTGCTGTATTTCCATTAACGAAGTTGTGTGTCACGGAATACCTTCTGACAGAGAATTAAAAAACGGCGATGTCTTAAATATTGATGTTACTGCAATTCTTGACGGATATTATGGTGATACAAGCAGAATGTTTAAAATAGGAAAAGTATCCAAAGCTGCTGAAAAACTTGTAGATGCAACCAAAGAAGCTCTTGACCTTGGAATAAAAGAAGTTTATCCGGGCAACAGATTTGGCAACATCGGATATGCAATAAGTCAGTTTGCCAAAAAGGAAGGCTACACTGTTGTTTATGAATATTGCGGACACGGAGTTGGGTTAAACTTTCACGAAGAACCGCAGGTTGAACACGAATCTCCAAAAGATTCAGGTCCGGTAATGAAACCGGGAATGATTTTTACAATAGAACCTATGATTAATATGGGCAGAGCAGAAGTGATTACATCTAAAGTTGACGGCTGGACAGTAACCACGCGCGACAAAAAACTTTCTGCACAATTTGAACATACAATTCTTGTAACAGAAGACGGATACGAAATACTTACTTTGGCAGAGTAAGGTTATGATAAAATCACTTTATATCTTATGAGGTGATTTTATCAAATTAATCGGGCATTGAATTGAGCAGCATTACTTTTGAAAGTTGTTTTATTTTAGTTTTATAGTAACATAAAATTTGCATATTAACATACAAAGTGTTAATACGCAAAAAAAGAGTTATGATTGAAGGCGAAATGAAAAACTTAACAAAAGCAGTTGTACAATATCTGAAAGATACCTTTATTCAATAAATTAAATTTGATATTTAGGAAGCAAATTTAGTGAAGTAATATGAAGTTCGTTAAGGAATTTAAGTGAATCTTAGAGGTTAAGATAAATTTTTGTAAATTTCGATCTGTGAATTATTGAATTCTTATCTTTTTGCCCTGGTAGCTCAGCAGGATAGAGCAACGGTTTCCTAAACCGTAGGCCGGAGGTTCGAATCCTCTCCAGGGTACAATTCTATAAATTATAATTACCAGACTTACAACTTTACCCTATTAGAAAACACTGTGTAAAAATGCAGTAAAACGTATTCTGCGCTTATCATTGTAAGTCCTTTGCAGTATACAAACAATCTTACAATAGCAAAATAGATTAGGGAAATGAAATTACGTAAAATTAGATTTATCTATATTGGGATTTTTGTTTTGTTCTCCTTTTTTCCGGCATGTAGTCAGATCAAGGAATTGAGTAACGATGATAAAAAACTGATTAGCGAGCTTGGATTTGATACAGAGTTAATTCAAAAGATTCGAAGTTTGACAGATAGTACATTTGTTAAGAAAATAGGAAATAATGAGTACTGGAATTTCAAGAATTCTTTAAATTATGTTGATTTTCTGAAAAAAGGACTTGTAGGATTTCAGATAAGTGAAAGCCGGGAGAAAGCATTAATGATTGTGAAGCAACTGAGAGAAGAATTCAGAGCTAATGGTTATTTTATTTATGTTTCGGATTTCAATTTTGGTTATTCTCCTGATATCATAACTGTTTTAAAGACCAATGACAAATTTGATCTTTTACGATTTGAGTGTACGAATGGAGTCAACTATGATATCTATATTGAAGATGTAATTGATAAAATATCGGGGTGGGACAAAAAATATGGGCTAGATATAGTTGGGGTGGGATTTGATTTTGTTCGAGCTGATTATGAGAAACTTCCTAATAATATTAATCAATATGTCAAAGATTTGTATGACTTCTGTCCGGATATTGTTAATCAAGGTGTGGGAACAGTCGATGCACTAAAAAGGGAAATAGAAAGAACTAAGGAATTATATTTATGGTGGGATTAAAAAAAGAGATTACAACAATATGCCATAAATATAGGACTTGTGACCCGTATGGGCGTTATCTTGGGAAATAGTTCAGTCCATAATTCATTATAATTACCAGATTTACAATTCAATTCCATCAAAATCCTATTGATGAATTCTTTGAACAAATAGAAATAGTCAGCATTAGAAAGATTAGTATTTTTTAGGTGATTATTGTTGTCGTGTTTATTATATTCATAGCTGTAATATCTTTTATGATGGAAAATGAACAAAAAACAAACAAAAATTTTTGGAAGATTAGTAAAACCCCTTTTTATGGCTTTTACAATGTCGTTTGTAATGCTGCTAATTAATGTTGGAATATTCAGCGGGTTTTTATCCAAATGGATGAAAGGTTTTGCAATTGGATATTTAGTTGCAGTACCAACTTCGCTTTTAGCAGCAAAAATTACAGACAGGATCATCCTGAAATTAAACAAAAAGAATTCACCTTAATAAAACAACTAAGTGGAAAATGATTAAAAAGATCAAACTTGAAGAACCAAACAATAACATTGGCTATTTACTTTGGCAAGCAACAATGTTATGGCAAAAACAAATGAACAATGCTTTAAGCAAAGTGGAGTTAACTCATACACAATTTGTGATACTTGCATCTTTGGGGTGGCTGTTGAAAAAATCAACAAATGTCACACAAAAAGAAATTGCTGATTTTAGTAAAACCGACACAATGATGGTTTCCAAAATATTACGAACTCTTCAAAAGAATGAACTAATTGACAGAAAAGAACATGAAACAGATACAAGAGCTAAATGTGTCTTTTTAACTAAAAAAGGTATGGATACCTTAGAAAAAGCATTTAAGATAAAACTTCATTCAAATAGTGAGTTTTTCAGTAATCTGCCTGACCAGGAACGATTCATTAGTGATTTAAAACATCTTACAACAACTAAAATATAGTTTAATATGAAAACTTTAAAAGAGCTGGTAATTGACATTCATTCACATCCGACTTTTACGGATTTTATGCAAGAAGGGCATAAGCCGCCAAAACCCTGGCAGGTAAATAAGAAGTTAGACGTAGTTACCGATCCGAGTAAAATGGGCATTGCAATGCATTTAACATCAAAGCAGTATAAAGGACAGCAGCCGAAAATGTTCTCTGTAAAAGATTTTAAAGAACATTTAAGTGAAACTCACAGTCTTATCAATTTTTTATGTCCTCTTACCAAAGGGCAGTCAGCTAAAGAGAGTAATGAAAAAGCTGCAAAACTGATAAAACAATTTGGAGATAAAGCTATCGGATTTGCAGGTTTTGATCCAAACAGTGATGATCCGGTTGGAGATATTGAATATGCTGTAAATGAGTTGGGATTCAAGGGACTAAAAATCATTCCATCCCTTTTGGGTTTGGATGTTAATGACAAACGTTTTTATTCTTGTTATGAAAAAATTCAAGAACTTGGTGTTCCAATTACAATTCACACGGGAGCAGGTCTGATTATGGGATGCCGTATTAGTCATGTTCGACCAATATTGATAGATGATGTAGCTTTTGACTTTCCGGGGCTTAAGATTATTGCTGCTCATATGGGATGCTGGGATTATATGGATGTTCATAGTTTGATGTTGCGTCATACCAATGTTTATTCAGATCTTTCTGCCTGGCCTCTTGATCCGGTTTATACAGATTTGTTACCCTGGAAAGTACTTGAACAAACTGTATCTGATAAACTTATGCTGGGAAGTGACTATCCTGCAGCACAAACCCCGCAAGAAGCATTAGAAGCCGTTAACTCGCTGCCTGTAAGCGAGGAATTCAAAAGAAAGATAAAGGGTGAGAATGCAGCAAAACTTTTGGGAATAGAATAATCACCTTCCAAAGTGTATGAAATATGGCAACTGCCACGTTTCATACACAAATTTTATTACTATATAACATCACTTAATCCAATTTACTTTCCATAAAAATATCGTATTTTATCTATTGATTTTTAAGAAGTGAGTCAGTTTAATCTTTAATATTTAAGAATGACTGGTAAGTATTGAAACTATATATAGAATAAAAGAACTAAATCCTGGTTCAGTAAAAGAAATATCAAGTAAAGGAGAATTTATACTTATGCAGAACAATAGAAAAAGAATGGCAGGTAATTTAACTTGGCGGATGCAGATATTATTTCTGTTATTATGTTTTGTTATACTTTCAGCTTGTAAGTCATCGCACCAAATTGCAGTAGAAAATGGCGAACCGGAAATGCAGGCGCATTATGTGGAAATTGTATCAATGGATGTTGACAAACAATGTAAGGTATTGGAAGAGGTATATGGATTATCTTTCGGATTAAAGGTTCAAGAGCTTGGTCTGGCCCGAGTTGCAAAAACGTCGAGTGGTGTCTCGTTAGGAGTTCGGGCGCCAATGGCTGAGCATGAGCAGCCGATTGTGCGAATATATTTTGCAGTCGATGATATAAACAAAGCTATTAAAAAAGCTGAAGCTGCTGGGGCGGTTGTTGCATATCCGCCAACCAGACAAGGAGAAACCGGAACTTGGGCAATCTATATTTTAGACGGAATTCAATATGGTTTGTGGCAGAAGTAGGTTAATACTCAGTTCAACTTAGAATTCAAAAATTAAACTTAAAGCGCAGAATAGCATTGTTTATTCTGCGCTCTAAGCTTTCATATTTGGTGTAAATCTTATTTCTTTTCTTCTCGTAAAATTTTATTCATTTTACGACCCTTTGCTAGTTCATCTACCAGTTTGTCCATATATCTTGCCTGTCGGGTTAGCTCATTATCAATTTCTTCAATTCTGTAACCGCAGATCACACCTTTAATCAGATGAGCATTTGGATGCAGTTTTGCTTTCTGAAAGAATGTTTCAATTGTTACATTGTTGTCAATCAGCTCCTGCAGTTTATTCTTATCAAAGCCGGTAAGCCATTCTAACACCTGATCTAATTCTTCTTCGGTTCTTCCTTTTTTCATCACCTTATTTACATAGAGAGGGTAAATTGAACTAAAAGTCATTTTGGCAACTCGTTCATTATGTTCGGCTGTTACTTTCATTTATATCCTTTTTAATTCTTTTGTTTTTATATCTCTTCTTAAGATAAACAATTCATTAATTCAAAATAATATTTTGGTTCTCTTGTCTTGTGTAAATTATACCAGGATTCCAGAACTTTTAAGTCAAATAAATTTGTTGATTTCAACACTTCAAAACTAAACTCTAATGAAGCCAGTCCGCCGGCTGTTATCAGATTTTCGCATACCACTGCAGGCGCATTAATGTAATTTTCACTTCCTTTATAATTATTACAAAACATCTCTAAATAGTCTTTATCGTTGCTTGTATGTTTTCTTGTATCTAATATTCCTGCTTCTGCCAGAGCTGATGTTGCTCCGCATATTGCACAAACCTTAATGTTGTTTTCCAGTAAATTTTTGGCAGTGGTTATAATCTCAGAATTTTGAGGTTCCATCCAGATATTTGAACCAGGCAAAATTAAGATATCATCCTTTTCAAATTTGATTTCACTAATCAGTTTATCAGGATGAATTTCTATTCCGCCCATAGTTTTTATAACTTCAAGTGAGTTCGAAATTTTAATAATTTCAACTCTCTTGTTTTTGTCAGAGAAATATCTTCCTGTGTTTAACTCAGGAAGAATATAACCAATTTCCCAATCTGCCAGTGTATCTAAAACATATAAATAGACTTTCATAATTTTCCTTTTTTGATAATTGTTTAATTCAAATAACAATACAAAGATAAGGCAGCATAGTGACAGCATTATGTCAGTCGATTATCATTTCGTATGCGATCAGTTAATAACTTACAATAAGCTAATGTTTTCGGAATTAAAAGCAAATGTCGGGAAAGTAGCCGGGTTCTTAAAATTTTGAAGAGGCGTATATTATTACAATCAACAGATTTTAAGATATAACTCTACTCCAAAATACTTCTTTTACAGTTTTTTACAGATCAAATCAGAATAATTAATTCTGTTTAAGCATAAATAAAAATTATTTGTTATATTTCTTCATCTACGATCGGGTAAATTGGATTTACCCTGATATTGCGGCTTGAAATTTTATTCAACAGAAGTTAAACTACGTTTGAACGCTAATAAAGGGTTTTATTAGAGGGGACAAACCAAACCGGATTGCAGGATGCAGAAAGATCTTCAACTTTTAGTAAAGAAAAACAAATTATTTACATCTATCAGATTATCAGAAGCTTTTCCTCAGGGAATAAGGGGTTCAATTTTTAATCTGGAAGTTGGCGAAGTTTTATTTAAACAGAATGATTCCGGTAAGATAATTTACCTTTTACTTTTGGGTGAAATTAATCTCATTGCCAAAGAGAATCGAAAGACAGATTACAAAGATCTGCACCCGGGCGATTTTTTCTCAAACTACAAAATTGTTGATGAACCATTTCAATATACTACCGCGGTTGCGTTAAAAGATTCCCGCTTGCTGGGGATATACAAAGAAGATTTTGACGAAATTCTGAGCAGTAATTCCGATATAAAAAAGAATATAAAAAAATATTTTAATGGTGAGTTTGACGAACCGGAGGTAACTGAACCGGAGAAGAAGTCTGAGACAAAAAAGAAAGAAGAAAAGAAACAGTCTGCAAAACCGAGATATGAAATTATAAATGCTCTTGATCCTGATTTTGGAGAAAATGAGCAGGAAAGAGAGATTCTGAATAAAGAGGAAGAGCTTAATAAAATTCAGAATATGCTTGATACAAAAATAGCCGGATTAAAGGAAGGCTATAAATCTGAAAAGAAATCGCGTTTTCAAAAAGTTGAGACAGGCAAAGAGAAAGAAGAATTTCTGAAAAGAGAAGCCGCAGTAAATGAGTTTTCCAGAGTTATAAAGAAAAAAGAAATTGAGCTTGAAAAGAAGCAGAAAGTATTAAAAGAGAAAGCTGAAAAAGAGAAAGTGCAGGTTGAAAAACAGAAAGAGAAGCTGATTAAAATTGAAAGTAAACTGAAAAAAGAGATTACTTCGGTTGAGAAAAATATAAAGCAGAAACTTGAAGAATATCAGCAAAAAGAAGGGAAAATCAAGAACCTTGAAAAAGAGCTTTCCGAGCGTGAGGTAAAGATAAACAAACTGATAAAAGAAGCTGAATCGCAGGCAAATCAGGAGAAAGAGAAAACCCAGAAACAGCTGAATAAGATTTTCAAAAAAGAGAAAGCTTTGTTAAATGAAAAGAAACAGGCTGAACAGGAATTTGTTGTTTTAAGGGATGAGTTTGTTAAAAAAGAAAACGATTTACTTGAAAAATCAAAAGTTCTGGAAGATAAAGAGAAAGAACTTGTCGGTAAAATTTCTGAAATGAGACAGGCAACCATTGCCGAGCGTGAAAAACTGATAAGTGAAAAAGAGAAAATTTTACAGCTTGAGACTGCTCTTTTACGCAAAGAAGAAGAGCTGAAGAGAGAAAGAGAAGTCCTGAAAGCCAAAGAATTATCTGAGCAGGAATTATTAAAAGAGAAAGAAGCCAGATTAAAAGAAGAGGCTGAAAGACTTGAAGAACTGGCAAAGGCTAAACCGGAACCTGAAACAATAAAACCGGAAGTTGTTGAAACTGTAATTCCTGATACAGAAGAAAAGAAAGAAAATGAAGTTCAGGAACCCAAAATTGAAGATAAAAAAGAAGAAACAGTTCCTGAAAAGAAAGAAGAAAAAATTGATGAACCTGAATCTTCTCCAAAAGAGGATAAACCTCAAAAACAGATAGTCACTTCCGATTCTGAAAAGCTTCTGCATCTTAGTGTTCAGCGCGATTTGAAACAGATGTTCAGTTCGGCAGATTATAAAGATGTGAGAATAATTTTTGTAAATATTAAAAAAGCTACTTTTTCCGATGCTGTTACATTTAAGAATTTTATGGCAAAATTGATTGAAAAAGGGCATACAAATATTATTGTAGATTTCACCTACTGCAATTATGTAGATTCCACCTTTTTAGGCGCGGTTCTTACTACTCTGAAAAAGATAAAAACGCTTGAAGGATCCTTTAAACTTGTTATTTCGGATGAAGTGCGTTCTTCCCTTATTATGCTTACACAGGCTGATAAATTACTTTCCGTGTATGAAAATTTATCAGATGCTTATAAAAATTAAAATAAAGTTTAAATAAACTGTAACACTTCCGTCGTATTGTAGACTAATCACAATGTAATTTCCAGAATGTAAAAATTTCTGATTTTGACTATATCATAAATATAAAATGGAGTAATAATGGAAGATTATACTAATCCTGAAATTACGGAAGAAGAAAATCTGGAAGAAGAAGAGCTTTCCTTTTCCGATAAGATAGTTGGTGTATTTAGTGAGCCAAAAGCCACTTTTGAATCAATAGCAAAATTTGATCTGAAGTTTACAGATTGGTTTCTGCCTTTAATTATTGTGGCAATTTTAGCAATTTCATCGCAATATATTTTGATGATGAGTCCGGAAATAAAGCACGAGCTCGTTAAGAAGCAGACAGAGGCAATTCAGGAACAGTTTGATGAAGCTGTTAAAAACGGAGATATGACCCAGGAACAGGCTGACAGACAAATGGATATAATGAGTGAACATATGGGTTCAACAAATCCTTTGTTTATGGTTATCGGGTTAATTTCCGGCGTTATATTTTTCTTTATTGTTTTCTTTGTTATTGCAACCTTTTATTTTATTCTGGCAAAGTTTATTCTCAAGGGAGATGGTTCCTATACCGGAGCGATGATAGCTGCTTCAATGCCTATGTTTATTAACCTTGTTCAGCTGATTCTTATTATAATAGTTTCCCTTGCAATGGGTGTTTATATTAAAGGATTCAGTATTGCAACTTTACTTGGAATGGATACCACAACGATTACAGGATTTTTATTAAGTCGTTTTGAAGTATTTTCTATCTTTGGTTATACAGTTACAGGTATAGCTTTGGCTAAGTTGTTTAAGTCTGAATCAGTTACAAAATATGTGGTTTCTGTTTTAGCTTCCTGGCTGATTGTTACTTCAATAATGTTCTATCTGGCTCAGTCATTTAAGTTTCTTCAAAATATGATATAAATTAAAGGGGGCTCTCGCAGCTCCCTCATTTTAAGGTTCCCGATGATTTTATCCCTTGTTAAAAACCAGTTAAAAGAAGCAATAAGATCTTCTTTTAGAAAACATAGTATTGCCGCTAATATTTTTATGGTGATTGTTTACGGATTAGTATCTCTTAATTTTCTGGCGGTCGGACTCACAATACAGACAATCTTAAATGATCTTGCTCCCGGTGAAGATCATATTAAACTATTTAACGGATTTGTATTACTCTATTTTTTAACGGAATTGTTAATCAGATTTTTTGTGCAGAAAGTTCATGGATTCAGAGTTATTCCATATCTTCATTTGCCTGTGAAAAGGAGTCTGATTAAAAATTATTTGCTGGTTAAGCCGTTTTGGAGTCCGTTTAACTTTACACCTTTCCTTACTGTGCTTCCGTTTGCTGTTATGGTTTTAACCAAAAGTTACAGCGCATCAGATATTTTCTGCTGGCTTGGATTTATATTTTTCTTTATCCAGATGATAAATTATCTGAATTTACTGGTTAACAGACTAGCATTAATCAGATCTGTTATTTCAATTGTTTTTGTTGTTTTGCTTCTCTTTTTGTTATCTGCAGAAGCGTTGGAGTTTTTTAGTCTGAGAGAATTTTCTGCGGCTTTTTTTACTCTTCCGCTTGAAAATCATTTTGCAATATTTATTCCGTTCGGCGGAGCAATACTTTTTTACGGACTCAATTATATTTTGCTGGAAAACAGATTTTATCTGGATGATCTAAAAGTAAAGGCAGGTAAAGGTTTAGCCAGATTTACAAACATCGATTTCTCTTCCAGATTTGGCGAACTTGGCAGTTACATTTCGTTGGAGTTAAAACTTCTTCTCAGAAACAAACGCCCTGCTTCAACTCTTCTTTTCGGATTTCCTGTTTTACTTTACGGTTTTCTGGCATACGGAACAGAAACATACAAAGACAGTTATTATATGAATATTTACTGGGGTGTTTTTCTGGTAAGTATGTTTATGATTTTTTACGGACAATTTATCTTTGGCTGGGAAAGCAGTTATTTTGATGCGGTGCTTGGGAAAAATATTAATATCAGAAAATATATTCAGGCAAAGTTTTACTTGCTTGCAGCGTTTTGTACAGTCTCGTTTTTATTCACTTTGCCGTATGGTTTTTTTGATGCAAATATCTGGCTCATAAATACAAATGTTTATCTGTTCAGCATTGGTGTAAGCTCTTACGCAATGATTTTTATGGGAACCTACGCACGAAAACGGATCGATATTCAGGCCGGGTTAATGAGTATGCAGGGAAAAGGTGCAATGCAGTTTGTTTTTATCATCCCGCTACTTGTTGCCCCGATTTTGCTTGCTCTGCCGATAAATTTATTTTATGGTGAATTTGCTTCGAGTCTGTTTCTCGGTTTTCTCGGACTGGCAGGATTGATATTAAACAAAACAATAATGGATTTTTTATACAGACAATTTATAACTCAAAAATATAAAATGGCCGAAGCATTCAGAGAGGCTGAATAGGTAGAAATATGATAGTTGTTGAAAATTTACAAAAAATATATGGAGCAAATGTTGCTCTTGATTTGGAAAAACTTGAACTGAATCAGGGAGAAACAATTGGTCTGATTGGAAATAACGGAGCCGGTAAAACAACTTTTTTCAGATTAATGCTCGATTTGATAAAAGCAAATAATGGTAAAGTTTTATCTAAAGATAAAAATGTAAAAAAGAGTGAACATTGGAAAAACTATACTTCGGCGCATCTTGATGAAAACTTCCTTATCGATTTTCTTACTCCGCGCGAATATTTTTCATTTATTGCCGGATTAAGAAAAGTAGAGAAAAATGATTTGAATATATTTTTAGAAAAGTACGAAGAGTTTCTCGGAAGTGAAATTTTGGTTCAGAAAAAATATATTAGAGAATTTTCAAAAGGAAATAAACAGAAGATAGGAATTATTGCAGCTTTAATCGGCCTGCCGGAAATTATAATTTTAGATGAACCATTTGCAAATCTCGATCCTACAAGTCAGTTCAGGTTAAAAAATATTCTCAAAGAAATCGGGGACGAGACGCTGTTGATAATTTCCAGTCACGATCTTAACCACATTACCGAAATCTGTACAAGAATAGTTGTGCTTGAAAAAGGAAAACTGGTTTACGACATTGAAAGAAGTGAAGACACACTTGAAAAATTAAAAGAACATTTTGCAGTAGAAGCATAAATTAAACCTCCGGCATCACCGGAGGTTTTTTGTTAAAATAATTCATCAACAGAAAGATATCTTTCACCGGTATCGTAATTAAATGTTAAAACAGTTTTTCCCGGATCAATTTTGCTGATCTGTTTTTCAACTGCAGCAAGAGATGCCCCAGTTGAAATACCGACAAATATTCCTTCTTTTTTCGCAAACTCCTGAGCAAATGAAAATGCTTCATCTCTGGTTACTTTTATAACTCCGTCAATAATTTTTGTATCAAGTGTGTTTGGAATAAAACCGGCACCAATTCCCTGAAGCGGGTGAGGTCCAGGTTCGCCGCCGCTGATAACAGGCGAAGCTTCAGGCTCAACTGCATAAGCTTTAAGATTTGGGAATTTTTCTTTGAGTCGCTTTGTCACACCGGAAATATGTCCGCCGGTTCCCACTCCTGTAATGAGATAGTCAATTCCTTCGGGAAAATCTGCGAGAATTTCTTCAGCAGTTGTCTGTTCGTGAATAAGAGGATTTGCAGGATTGTCAAACTGTTGCGGCATCCATCTGTTATCAGATTGTTCAACAAGTTCGCGTGCTTTTTCAATTGCGCCTTTCATCCCGAGTTCTTTTGGAGTAAGTTCAAATTCAGCGCCGTAAGATGCCATTATTCTTCTGCGTTCAATTGACATAGATTCCGGCATTACAAGAATAAGACTGTAACCTTTAACAGCAGCAACAAGTGCTAAACCTATACCTGTATTTCCGGAAGTTGGTTCAACAATTGTATCGCCCGGTTTCAGTTCCCCTTTTTTCTCTGCATCTTCAATCATAGAAAGGGCAATTCTGTCTTTAATACTTCCGCCCGGATTATTGCGTTCAAGTTTTATCCAGATGTTTTGTGAATCACCAAACAGGTTGTTAATTTTTACGTGCGGGGTGTTTCCTATGGTTTCCAGAATATTTTGTGCTTTCATTTTTTTATCCTTTTATATTATGAAATTAATTGGTTCATCAAACTCTTTATTTGTTCTTACTTTTACTTCACTTTTGTTATACACAACTGAATTTTCAGGAATACTTTTCGTGATCCAGCTGTTTCCGCCGATCACACTTTTTTTACCAATAACTGTGTCGCCGCCCAGAATTACTGCCTGTGCGTAAATAACAACATCATTTTCAATTGTGGGATGGCGTTTTGTGTTAGCCAGTTTTTTCTCCACACTTAAAGCACCGAGAGTAACTCCCTGATAAATTTTTACATTTTTACCAATCTGAGTTGTTTCACCAATTACAATTCCGGTTCCGTGATCGATAAAGAAAGGTGTATCAATCTCTGCTCCCGGATGAATATCTATGCCTGTCAGCTGATGTGCATATTCTGTCATAATTCTTGGTATAATCGGGATGCGCAATTTGTGAAGCAGGTGCGCAATTCTGTAGATAAAAATGGCTGAAAATCCGGGATAAGCCAGAATTACTTCATCTATGCAGTCGGAAGCAGGATCACCCTGCGAGATAAATTTTGCATCTGCCCATAGGTTGTCGTGAACAACCGGGAGAGATTCGGAAAAGGCGGATGTAATTGTTTCGGCTGAGGAAATTAAATCGCCGTTCAGATGAAACAACAAGTTTTTCAGATCCCTTTCCAGCAGTTTCAGTTTTGCTATAATTTCATCTGCATTGTAATATTTTCTTCCGGAGCAATGAGGGAAAAGAAAATTGCGTAATTCTTCCAGAAACAAAATAGTTTCGTTTTTTAACTCTGCAGTGTAATGATGTTTTTTTCTGTTAGATAATATAGTATTGGCAAATTCCTGAAATGCCAAACTTTTGCTAAAGTCAGCTTTCATTTCATTCTCTTTTTTAAATGATAGATTTTAGTTTAAGTATGGATAAGCGGGTATGTAATTAGCAACAACAACAGCAACAACAATACAAAGCAGTGCCATTCTGCCCAAACAGCGATTTTGCATTGTTATATGTATTACTAATTCTAATCAAGATATGATATCTCCTTTTATGGATGTAAATTAATCGAATTTTTATAAAAAAGACAAGAAAAATTTATTATGTTTGGCAATATTTCTTTCTTTTGTAAGATATGCGACAACAAACAGGGAGCAAAAATGACAGATTTATTTATAAAAACGTATGGAAATAAAAATAATCAGGCAATTGTGTTTTTACATGGTTTTCCGTTTGATCATCAATTGTGGGAAGAACAGGTAAAGGAATTAAAGGAAAATTATTTCTGCATTAGTTTTGATATTCGCGGATTAGGGAAAAGTGAAGTCGGCGACGGACAATATACTTTGGAAAAATATAGTGATGATTTAATTCAACTGGTTAAATCACACAAACTGAATAAACCGGTTTTATGCGGTATGTCGATGGGCGGATATATTTTGTTAAGAAGTGTTGAAAAGGAGCACGATTTATTTGGCGGAATAGTTTTGATAAATACAAAATCGGAAGCTGATAATGATTTTGTAAAACTAAAACGTGGCGAAGGAATTGAAAAAATAAATTCGGAAGGATTAAAAAAATTCAATAAAGAGTTTATAACGCCACTGTTTTCACAAAAGACAATTAAGAGTAATACAAAACTTATTGATAAAATTATCAGAAGAGCAAATAAATCAAACCCTGTTGGAGTTAAAGCGGCATTGCTTGCTATGGCGAGTCGGACCGATACAACTGAGAGTCTGACAAAAATATCTCTCCCGACTCTTGTTCTTTGCGGTAAGCAGGATAAACTGACTCCGCCGGAAGTTATGGAAGAGATGGCAGGGAAAATAGTTGGATCTGAGTTTTTTACAATTCCCGCAGCAGCTCATATGGCTCCGGTAGAAAACAGTAATTTTGTAAATAAGAAGATAAAAAGTTTTGTAAAAAAGATCGGTTAGACCGATCTTTTCTTATATAAAATTCACCTGATAATTTTTGAATTTACCATTGCCGTAGATGAATTTTGCGCTAAAGAATTTTTTTTCAAAAACCCATTTCATAAAAATTTTGTCGCCATCCCATAAGTTGAGATCAAAAAGTTTTCCATTTTCAATCCATTCAAGATTTCCTTCGGGGGAATCGATTAATTCTCCTTCAAACTCTTTTATTGTAAATACAAATACATTCCAGTCATTTTTTCCGTCAAAATTTGGAAAGGAGATAAATCCGTTTAATTTTGGATTTTTTATTTTTAATCCTGATTCTTCTTCAATTTCTCTTGCTGCGCACTCTTCAGGAGTCTCGCCTGCTTCAAACTTTCCTCCGAGTCCGTTCCATTTTCCTTCGTGATAATCATTCTCTTTTTTAACTCTGTGCAGCATCAATGTTTTATTCTCTTTCTGCACGTAGCACAAGGTTGCAAGTATATGCATTAAATCTCCTTTAAAATAAAAAAGCCATCATACTAAAATTAATATGATGGCTTTGTAAAACAACTAAAAAAATTTATAAACCAAGATATTTTGTCTTCATAAGATAGTTTTGAATATAATCTTTAACACCATCTTCAAGTGAGCAAAGTTCTTTAGTATATCCTGCTTCTTTAATTTTATCAACTTTTGCTTCGGTAAAATATTGATATTTACCTTTCAGCTGTTCAGGCATATCAATATATTTAATGTTAACTGGTTTTCCCATTGCATCAAAAACTGCTTTTGCAAGATCGTTCCAGCTTCTTGCTTTACCTGTACCAACATTAAACAATCCGCCTTTATCTCTGTTTTCGTTGAAGTGCATAATCATTTCAACTGCATCTTTAACATAGATAAAGTCACGTTTCTGTTCGCCGTCTGCATAATCAGGATGATCTGATTTGAAAAGTTTTAATTCACCAGTAGCTAAAATTTGTTCGTAAGCTTTATGAACAACACTTCTCATATCTTCTTTGTGATATTCATTAGGTCCGTAAACATTAAAGAATTTTAAACCGGCAATTTTTCTGTCAATTTCCATTTTTTGAGCCCAAACATCAAACATATGTTTGGAGTATCCATACATGTTTAATGGTCTGAGTTCAGTTATATCGTGTGTATCATCATACCCGAGGGAACCGTCACCATAAGTAGCGGCTGATGATGCATAAATAAAGTGTGCTCTTCTTGGCAAACAATGTTTAACCAGTTCCGCTGAGTAACGGAAATTATTTTGCGTCAGATAATCGGCATCTGCTTCACAGGTAGATGAGCAGGCACCAAGATGGATTACAGTCTCCATTGCAAAAGGTACAGCATCGTCAACAAGCATTTTATAAAAATCATCTTTATGATGAACATCCATGAATTTAAGCCCGTTGAGGTTTTTCCACTTTTCTTTTGTCCCTAATCTATCAACAATAATAATATGTTCATAACCCAGTTCATTCAGTCTTGTAACGACTGCACTTCCAATAAATCCGGCTCCACCGGTTACAACTATCATTTGGCCTCCACTGTTTATCTCAATTTTGATTGATAGTGATTTTGACTATATTTGCAGCATACTACAAATAATTAAAATTAAAAGCTAATTATTTTTTTTAAATTTACCTAGATATTATTACCATAGTCAGGAGTACTAATGATAATCGAAAAATTAACGGAGATTTTAAGATCAAAAATTATGATTCTTGATGGCTCAATGGGAGCCTTAATTCAAAGCTACAAATTAGAAGAAGATGATTACAGAGGCGAAAGATTTAAAAACTTCTCCAATGACTTAAAAGGTAATAATGATATTTTATGCCTTACCAAACCGGAGTTTGTTAAAGAGATTCATAAACTCTATTTTGAGGCTGGTGCAGATATTGTTGAAACCAATACTTTTAATGCTACAAGCATTTCTCAGGCAGATTACAATACACAGGAATTTGTGTATGAAATAAATTTTGAAGCTGCAAAACTTGCAAAAGAGGTTGCAGTAGAGTTTACCGCAAAAGAGCCAAACAAACCTAGATTTGTCTGCGGTTCTATTGGTCCCACAAACAGAACAACTTCCATTTCACCGGATGTTAATGACCCTGGCTACAGAGCCGTTACATTTGATGATATGAAAATTTCTTACAAAGAACAGGTTCGCGGATTGGTTAACGGCGGCGCTGATATTTTAATGATTGAAACCATATTTGATACGCTTAATGCCAAGGCTTGTGCTTTTGCTATCAGAGAGTTTTGCGAAGAACAAAATGTTCGTGTGCCGGTTATGGTTTCAGGTACAATAACAGATGCAAGCGGAAGAACTCTTACCGGACAAACAGTAGATGCGTTTTATACTTCATTGTCACACATTAAAGATCTCATCAGCGTGGGATTAAACTGTGCACTTGGCGCAGAGCAAATCAGAGCATATATTAAAGAGTTGGCAGGAATTTCTGAAACTTTTATAAGTGTTCACCCAAATGCTGGGTTGCCAAATGAATTTGGCGGTTATGATCAGACTCCGGAATCTATGTCAAAAATTCTTGAAGGGTTTGCAACTGAAGGATTAATAAATATAGTAGGCGGGTGTTGTGGTACAAGACCCGAACACATAAAAGCAATTGCAGAAGCAGTTGAGAGAATCAGACCAAGAGAAATAAAACCTCAGCCGCAATATTTGAGATTGAGCGGACTTGAAACAGAGGTGCTTAGACCAGACAGTAACTTTATGAATGTTGGCGAAAGAACAAACGTTGCCGGCTCCAGAAAATTTGCTCGTCTGATAAAAGAAGAAAGCTACGAAGAAGCTCTCTCCATTGCCAGAAATCAGGTAGAAGGCGGAGCTCAGGTTATTGACATCAATATGGATGATGCAATGCTCGATTCAGAAAAATCGATGGTGAAGTTTCTTAACTTAATCGCTTCTGAACCGGAAATTGCTAAACTTCCTATTATGCTCGATTCATCAAAATGGAGTGTGCTTGAAGCAGGATTAAAATGTCTTCAGGGAAAAGGAATTGTAAATTCTATAAGTCTGAAAGAAGGTGAAGAACAATTTATCTCTCAGGCCGGATTAGTACAAAAGTATGGTGCTGCTGTTATTGTAATGGCTTTTGATGAAAAAGGTCAGGCAGATTCTTACAAAAGAAAAATTGAAATTTGTGAACGCGCTTATAAAATTTTAACTGAGCAGGTCGGGTTCAAACCACAGGATATAATTTTTGATCCAAATATATTTGCTGTTGCAACTGGTATAGAAGAACACAACAACTATGCGGTTGATTTTATAAAAGCAACCGAGTGGATTAAAAAGAACCTTCCTTATGCAAAAATCAGCGGCGGATTAAGTAATGTTTCTTTCTCTTTCAGAGGAAATAATGTTGTTCGCGAAGCAATGCACGCTGCGTTCCTTTATCACGCTGTAAAAGCTGGAATGGATATGGGAATTGTAAATGCTGGACAAATTGAAGTTTATGATGAAATAGATAAAGAGCTTCTGGAAAAAGTTGAAGATGTAATTTTGAACAAAGATCCCGAAGCAACCGAAAGATTAATTGAATTAGCTGAAAATGTTAAGCAGGTTGATAAAAAAGAAGAAAAAGTAAGTGAATGGAGAAATGACCCTGTTGAAAAAAGACTTTCACATTCTCTTGTAAAAGGAATTGTTGATTTTGTTGAAGAAGATGTTGAAGAAGCAAGATTAAAACTTGCAGATCCTGTTAAGGTTATTGAAGGTCCGTTAATGAACGGAATGAACACGGTTGGTGATCTTTTTGGCGAAGGTAAAATGTTTTTACCGCAGGTTGTAAAAAGCGCCCGTGTTATGAAAAAAGCAGTTTCTTACTTAATCCCTTTTATTGAAGCAGAAAAAGAAGGCGGCAAAGCACGAAGTGCCGGAAAAATTTTGCTTGCAACTGTTAAAGGTGATGTCCACGATATTGGTAAAAATATTGTAAGTGTTGTTTTAAGCTGCAACAACTTTGAAGTAATAGATCTTGGAGTTATGGTTCCTTGCGATAAAATTATTGACGAAGCAATAAAAAATGAAGTTGATGTGATTGGTCTGAGCGGATTAATTACTCCGTCACTGGATGAAATGGTAACTGTTGCAAAAGAAATGGAGCGACGAGGATTAAAGATTCCTTTATTAATAGGCGGCGCAACAACATCCAAGCGACACACGGCAATTAAAATTGCGCCAAACTATGGCGGAATAACACTTCACGTTCTGGATGCCTCCAAAAGTGTTAATGCAGTAACAAGCTCTCTCAGAACCATTCACGGTGACGGCTTTACAAAAAAAGTACAACGTGAATATGAAAAAATCAGAAGTGAATTTGCCAGTCGACAAGGAAAAACAGAATATCTTTCACTGGAAGAGAGCAGAAAAAATAAATTTGAAGTTGATTGGTCAATTTGCAAAACAGTAGAGCCAAAACAACCGGGAGTTACGGTTTTTGACAATTTTGATTTGAAAGAAATAGCAAAATATATTGATTGGACTTTCTTCTTCCACGCCTGGGATCTGAAAGGAGTTTTCCCGAGAATTTTTGATAATCCGGAATTTGGTAAAGAAGCTCAGAAACTTTACGACGATGCACAGGTTCTTCTGAATAAAATCATTGATGAAAAATTACTTACAGCCAAAGCTGTTGTAGGAATTTTCCCGGCTAACTCAACTGCAAATGATGATATTGAAATTTACGAATGTGAAAAACGTGATAAAGTAAGAAAAATTCTTCATACTTTAAGACAGCAAAGAAAACATACTACCGGTGTTGCAAACTACGCTCTTTCGGATTTTGTTGCTCCGGCCGGTTCAGATAAAAAAGATTATATTGGCGCTTTTGCCTGTACAGCCGGTATAAACACAGATGAAATTGTAAAACGTTTTGAAAATGACAATGATGATTACAATGCAATAATGATAAAAGCACTTGCTGACAGACTGGCAGAAGCTTTTACAGAGTTGGTTCATCAGAAAATCAGAAAAGAGATCTGGGGTTATTCTGAAAACGAAATCTTTTCAGTAAATGAATTACTCAAAGAAAGATACGTGGGTATCAGACCTGCGGCGGGTTATCCTGCACAACCGGATCATACGGAAAAAGAAACAATTTTTGAGCTACTGGATGTTGAGAAACACACGGGTATTTCATTAACCGAAAGTTATGCAATGTATCCTGCGGCATCAGTTTCAGGTTTATATTTTGCTAATCCGCTTTCACGATATTTCAGTGTTGGTAAAATTAGTAAAGACCAGATTGAAGATTATGCACAGCGGAAAAATATCTCAGTGGAAGAAGCTGAAAAATGGCTTGCTCCGATACTAAATTACAGTAATAATGGAAATTAAAAATATATTAAAAACATTGGGCCCCGGTATATTATTTGCCGGGGCTGCAATTGGCGGTTCACATCTTATACAATCTACCAGAGCAGGAGCCACATTCGGTTTCGACCTTTTATTATTAGTAATTCTTATCAATCTTTTCAAATATCCTTTTTTTGAATATGGTCAGCGGTATGTTGCCGCAACAGGCGCGAGTCTGCTTGAAGGGTATATGAAACTCGGCAAATGGGCAGTTTATTCATTTTTTGTTTTGAATATTATAACTGCTATTGTAAATGCCGCAGCCGTAACGCTTGTAACTGTGAGTCTTGCAGCAAATCTTTTTAATCTGAGTTTAAGCACGGAAGTTATTTCACTTGCAGCTTTATCTGTTACGCTGCTGGTTTTATTTTTAGGTAAATATTCTCTGCTTGACTTATTAATGAAAGTAATGATTTTTATTCTTGCAATAACTACCGTTATAACCGTCATTGTTGCCTCTGGTAAAAGTACTGCGGCAAACTCAGTTGCTCCTGAACTTTGGAACACTGCCGGTATTTCATTTCTTCTTGCTTTAATGGGATGGATGCCCGCACCAATTGAATCTTCCGTGTGGCCTTCTCTTTGGGCACTGGAAAGAAAAAAACAAACCGGTTATACTCCGAATTTAAAAGAATCACTTTTTGATTTTAACATCGGATATATTGGAACAACAATAATGGCACTCTTTTTTGTTTGTCTGGGCGCACTTGTTATGTTTGGTTCCGGTGAAACATTTTCAAACAGCGGAGTAATTTTTTCATCACAACTTGTTGCGCTCTATACCAAAACAATAGGTGATTGGAGCGAGGTAATTATTTCGTTAATAGTTTTAATTACTATGATCAGTACAATATTAACTGTGTTTGATGCTTATCCGAGAACACTTGCCGGTTTATCAACTCTTATATTTCCCGGAAGAAACAACAACAAATTTTACTGGTTTTACGGAATTGTTATGGCGCTTTTATCAGCAGTAATAATTTCATTTTTCAGTAAAGGAATGAAATCTTTACTGGATGTTGCAACCATTATTTCATTTTTAGCTGCACCTGTTTTTGCCTTTATCAACTATAAGGTTATCACTTCGGAAAATTTTCCTGAAGAATTTCAGCCATCAGGTTTTATGAAAATATTAAGCTGGTGCGGAATAATTTTTCTGGTGTCGTTTAGTCTGATATACATTTATACAAGAATATTTATCTAAAGTATGAATCAGGAAAAAAGATATTCCGGCGTAATTCATCTGGCTGTAATGCTTTTCGGATTTGCAGGATTATTTGCAAAATTTATTGAAGCACCTTCAATTGTTATTGTTTGGGGAAGGGTAGCGTTTGCAACAATAATTCTCTGGTTTTTCCATTTGAAAATTTCCGATAACAAACCTGAAAGAAAAGATTACTTCAAACTTTTTCTTCTCGGTGTTTTACTTGCAGTCCACTGGCTCAGTTTTTTTGAAAGTATAAAATTATCATCTGTGGGAATAGGTTTAATCTCATTTTCGTCATTCCCCATTTTTGTAATTTTATATGAAACGCTGTTTAACAAATACAAAATAAAATTATTCGACATTTTGACAATAGTCGTGGTTCTGACAGGCATCTGGCTCATTATACCGGATTACAATCTGGGAAATAATATCTTTACCGGAATTTTGACGGGATTGGTTTCTGCAATTTCTTTTGCTGTTTTAACAATAAAAAATAAAGAATTTGTAAACAGGATAAACGGAATATCACTGGCGCTTTATCAATATATTTTTGCCGCAGTAATCATAACACCTTTAATATTTTACACAAAGTTTTCATTATCTGTTACCGACTGGATAAATCTGTCGATTCTCGGAATTGTTTTTACTGCACTCGGACATACAATTTATATCAGGGCATTAAAGTTTGTCTCAGCAAAAAAAACAGCTTTAATTACATGTATGGAACCGGTTTACGGGATTTTATTTGCTTTAATTCTGCTGGGTGAAATTCCGGAACCAAGAGTTATTTTGGGGGGAATTGTAATAATCGGGACAATAATTTTTGTGACATTTAAAAGAACTTAAAAAATTTTCCTTGTATGTAACCGAGCGGTGACTTATGTTTGTCACTATAAAGTGACAAAATGAGGAAAGTATGGCTCAAAAACGTGACAGAGAATTAACTGAACAAAAAATACTTGATGCGGTAAGCCGAATTGTTTTGAAAGAAGGGATCAAAAAATTGGGTGTAAATTCTATTGCGCGCGAAGCCGGAATTGATAAAGTATTGATTTACCGATACTTTGGCGGATTTGCCGAGCTGTTTAAAGTCTATATAAAGAAGCAGGATTTTTTTGCAAATCTGAAAGAATACCTCAAAGTTGATTTGGTAAATGCCCGACCTGAGGAAATGGCTGAAGCTGCAAAAAAGATACATTTACTTCATCTTAACTATGCTAGAACAAACAAAGAATTTCAGGAAGTTTTACTTTGGGAGCTGAATAACAATGATGAAATTACAGAATTTATTGCAAATGAAAGAGAACAAATAGGAAATGAAATCACCAAAATTTTTAAGGAAAAATATAAAAATACCACCTTTGATCTGGAAGTGATTTCATCAATAATTACATGTGCAATAAATCATCTTGTTTTACGAGCCCGCCACGTTGATGTATATAACGGACTTGATTTACAAGATGAAAAGAGCTGGCGCAGATTTGAAAACACAATTGAGCAGATTTTAGAAATAGTTCAAAATACAGTAGTGAAAAATTGAGGGTAAAATGAAAAAACTATTAATCATAATATTTGCAATGAGTCTCTTTCTTGTTGCACAGGAAGCTGAGAAAAAGTTTAACTTTGGCAGTGAAACAGATTTTGTTCCTTTTCTCACAGGCGGCTATTACAGTTCAATGTGGATAAGTTATGATAATTTTCGTTTGCGCTCTGTACTCGCAGATGTTAACATGCCAAAATTTATGACACCCGATAAATTCAAAGATTACGAAGTAAAGATAAATGCATTTATAGTTGATTATTTTTTTGACAAAAACCTGCAGGGATTTTGGCTTGCCTTGGGAATTGAGTTTTGGAAAAGCAGAGCTTCGGAAAAAGAAACTTCTATAACTGGCAAGTTTAATTCGACAGTGTTTACACTAGGCGGCGGCTATGTGATAGATATCTGGAACAACATTTACATAAATCCCTGGGCGGCAGTTCACTATGGTTCTCAAGAAAATAATTTGCTGATAGGGAGCAATAATTTTAAGGAGAAGCGACTTGTTCCAGAATTTTCGGTAAAACTTGGATACAGATTTTAATCAAGTATTCGTCGGGATAATTCGGGATTAAAAGTACAGGAATCTGTTTTTCCAAAAATGCTATATCTGTTACGGGCAATAAAATCGTAAATAGTATCGGAAATAAACTTGGGGAAATATTTGAAATACGAAGCTGCTTTAATGGGAAAGCGTAACGCTCCGGCAATTCTAAATGCTGCTTCCGATTTGTAAAACACTTTTCCGCTGTCGATTAAAACAATTGAATCAACTTCATCAAAATTATACTGCTTTTGAAGAACATTTTGAAAAAAATCTGAATTGAAATGTGTGAAGTAAAATTCAGATTTTTTGTCATTGGCAAAAATAAACTTTACTGCATTGTTGCACAGCAGACAATCATTATCAAACACTATTACTTTTTTGTAATCGTTCATAATTTTAAAAAATACCTGTTTTGTGTTGCCGGTCAAGTGTAATTATCAAATCTTGCTTATTTTATGCAAAACAACTACTTTGTGACTCCAAATCAATCTGATATGAAAAAATTATTCACAATCTGCTACTATGATCGATAATAATTGAATATCAGATAAATAAAAATATGAAAAATTTAATATACATATTGTTCGTAACATTACTGATAACCTGTTGCACTCCGGAAGAGAAAGAGCCGGAGCCGGTGAAGCTTGATTTCCCTGAAATTAAAAAAAGAGGAAAGCTGATAGCACTTACCGGATATAATGCATACAGTTATTTTATTTATAAAGGTCAGCCCCTTGGTTACGAATATGAGCTTGTAAAGCGACTTGCAGATCATATTGGTGTTGAAATAGAAATCAAGCTTGTGCGAAACATAGATCAGATGATTAAAATGCTTGATTCCGGCGAAGGCGATTTAATAGCTTTTAATCTTACTGTAACAAACAACAGAAAAGAAAAATTAGCTTTTACCGAACATCATAATACAACCACTCAGGTTCTGGTTCAAAGAAAACCAGATAACTGGCGCAAGATGATGACTCACCAAATAGAAAGAATTCTGATACGCAACCCGATTGAGTTAGGCGGAAAAACAGTGATAGTGAGAAATGGATCTGTTTATAAATCGCGACTGGAAAACCTTGCTGATGAAATTGGTGACAGCATAAAAATTATTAATGCCGATGTTACCTTAACAACAGATGATTTAATTCAGTTTGTTGCCGAAGGAAAAATTGATTACACAGTTGCCGATGAAAATGTAGCAAAATTAAACCAGCTTTATCATCCGAACATAGATTATAAAACAGAGATTTCATTTCCGCAAAAGATAGCCTGGGCTGTAAGAAAAAATAGTGACAGTCTGAAAACTGTGATTGACAACTGGATTGATGAGATGCGCAACAAAACTGAATATTATGTTATATACAACAAATATTTCAAGCGCAGAAATATTTTCAGATCCAGGAGTCAGATAGAATATCTGACAAGTGTAAGCGGAAAACTATCCGATTATGATGATCAGATAAAAGAAGAAGCTGATTTAATTGGGTGGGACTGGCGAATGCTTGCTTCGCAAATTTATCAGGAATCAAAATTTAATCCTTCTGCAAAATCTTGGGCCGGAGCTGTTGGACTTATGCAGTTAATGCCTTCTACAATTAAGAGATTTAAAGTTAAAAAACCTCTCGATCCTGAAGAAAATATTAAAGGGGGAATGAAGTTTATCCGGTCGCTCGACAGTTACTGGAGCAAGTTTGTGGCTGACACGGTTGAAAGGAAAAAATTTGTTTTGGCATCGTATAATATTGGGTTGGGACATATTCAGGATGCTTACAGACTGACTGCAAAATTTAAATCTGATTCTACAAAGTGGGAAAATAATGTAGAAGAGTTTTTGCTGAAAAAATCGAAAGCAAGATATTATAATGACGAAGTTGTAAAATTTGGTTATTGCCGCGGATTAGAAACCGTTGCTTATGTGCGACAAATTTTAGAAAGATATCGACATTATAAGAAGTTTATTGATTTTCACAAGATTGTATCATCTGGATAAAAGCACGGTGAACTTGGTTCCTGTACCTTTTAGCGAAGTTACACTTATCTCCGCATCATTTATCTCACAATACTTTTTAACCAATGCTAATCCGAGTCCGTTACCTTCAAACTTCCTTGTGTAACCCTGTTCTTCCTGAGTAAATGGTTCGAACAGACTTGGTAAAAATTCTTCCGAAATTCCAATTCCTTCATCCTGCACATCTACGGCAATTTTATTTTGCCCAACATTATAAAGGTTAATGCTGATTTTCCCATCTTCCTTATTGTACTTGATTGCATTGTCAATGAGGTTTTCAAAAATCTGAACCACGGAATGTTCATCAACTTTAACAATAAGATCATCGCAACCGTTATTAATTGTGATATCGATATTGCGGGAATGCGCAAGGTTTGACAATTCGGAAACCACACCGTCGATCACATCTTGTTTGAGATCTTTTTCTTTTTTAACAATCTCGTAATTGCCGGTTTGTATTTCTGACATATGAAGCAGAAGATCAATTGTACGGATCAGTCTTCTTCCGCCTTTATCAATTATTCTGAAACTTTCTCTTAAATCTTCATCAATCTGTTCTTCAAGTTCATAGCGCAAGAGCGAAGTAAAACTTAAAATAGCATTGATCGGGGTTCTGATTTCGTGGGACATTTGAGCCAGGAATTCGGTTTTAAGCGCTTCCGATTTTTCTGCTTTTTCTTTTGCCCGACGCATAGCTTCTTCAGCCATTTTATTTTCTGTAACGTCGATGCAAGTCCCGATCATTCCTGCAAAATAACCTTCGAGATCGTAATATGGTTTACAGATTTCGTTGATCCAGCGAAACTCGTCGTTGTGGCGTTTTAACCTGAACAAAGATCTTACAGGTTCTTTATTTTTGAATGCTTCCGAAATATTTTTAAGATAAACATCCCGATCATCTTTATGAATACCGCTTATCCAGCCTTCGTCAAGCTCTTCCTGCTGTGTAAACGCACGGAACTTCAGCCAGGTTTTGTTAAAGTAATCTCGCTTACCATCTTTCTGGCAGCGCCAGATCATTGTAGGGGAATCTTCAAACAGGTTCAGATAAAACTCATTTGCGCGCTTAAGCTTTTCAACATTCTTTTTCTTCTCGGTTATATCTTCCTTTATTCCGATAAAATGAGTTATACGATTTTTATTATCAAACAGTGGAGAGATGGAAACACTTTCCCAGAAAAGATTACCATATTTATCTTTGTTTTGCATTTCGCCACGCCAGTTTTTACCATCTTTTATTGTGCTCCATAAATCAGCATAAATATTTTCATCAGTTGTTCCTGATTTAAGAATGCGCGGGTTCCGGCCTTTTACTTCTTCAAAAGTATAGCCGCTTATTTCTGTAAATTTTGAATTTACATATTCAATGGTTCCATCTTGAGTGGTTATGATTATTGCTGCCGGACTGTGCTGCACGGCAAGTGATAATCTTTTTATTTCTTCTTCGGCGGAAATACGAATACTTATATCACGCAGGTTTGTAAGAATTCCCTGAATGTTAGGATCATTTAAGAGATTATTAAAAGTTCCTTCAAGATAAGTATATGTTCCGTGAGAACTTTTTACTCTGAAGTTAAAATTATTCAGAGTTTCATTATGATCAATTATATTTTCAAAATAATATTTTACGGTGGATAAATCTTCTTCGTGAATCAGATCAAACAGGTTTTTACCGTGAATTTCTTCCGGGGTATAACCGAGTATTGTCTTAACCGAAGGTGACTGATATGTTATTATCCCTTCCTGGTTAAAAATCATCGTTATATCAGTGGAATTTTCAATAAGTGTTTTGAATCTTATTTCACTTTTTCTCAAAGTCTCTTCGGTTTCGGTGAGTTTTTGTTCCAGTGTAATTTGATCTTTAACTTTTTCAACAACAGGAATTAAAATTTCCAGGAAGTTTTGATCTTTTACAAGATAGTCTACAGAACCAAGTTTCATCATTTCAACTGCAATCTTCTCATCACCAAAACCTGTCATAATTATAAACGGAATTTTTATGCCTTTGCTGTGAAGAGAAGAAATAATTTCTTTACCTGACATATCAATCAGTCGGTAATCCATAAGGAGGAGGCTGGGAGTTTTTTTATCAATATATTCAATTGCCTCTTTTCCTGTATAGATAATTTCCGTTTTATAGCCGATTCGTTTTAATTTTTTCTGAATCAGATATGCAAGGTTTTTGTCATCTTCAATTATTAAAATTAAAAACTCATCTTGTTGAGAAAGAGTGTCAGTCTGTAGATTCATTTTTTACCCACGTTTTAATACCGGAATTTCAACTACACTGAGAAACAGACCCAGTTGTCGGATGGCCCTTATAAATTGTTCGTAATCAATTGGTTTTACTATGTAAGTACTGCAACCAAGCTTATGGCAGGCATTTACCTCTTTGGGATCATCTGTGGTTGTGATCATAATTACGGGAATTTTTTTTAGTTCCTTGTCCTCTTTTACCTGTCGCAAAACTTCAATTCCGTCAACTTTCGGCATTCTTATATCGAGAAGCAGCAGGTAAGATTTGGATTTAAAATCTTCGTCAGATTTGTTCTGAAAGATATAATCCAGCACTTGCTGGCCGTCGGTAAAATGCATAATATTGTTGGAAATGCCGGCACGTTTCAGGTTTTTTTTGATTAATGAAGCGTGTCCCGGATCGTCTTCTGCGATTAAAATAACAACTTCTTTATTCATAGTTTTTTCGCGAAATTAATAAAATGATATCCTTAATATAACAACAAAAATAATTTAAGTTCAAAATCATCGAAATTTAACTTTGTTGAATTATCATCGAAAATAGAAACGTTTTGTTTATTAATATAGTTTTTTCAGACATTATCGCAAATGCAAGATATAATTTTATTAGAAAATATGTTATGTTTGCACAGGTCATATTTAATTTATTAGTGATTCTGAATACAAATAACATATTGACATCTCTTTTTATTAATAAATGGTTAAATAACTGAAACAGGAGGATATTAAATGAAGTGGCTGTTTCAAAGCTTGAATTCTTCAATTGGAAAGAAAATAATGATGGGGTTAACCGGTTTATTCCTTATCATATTTCTTACCGGACATCTTTCCGGAAACTTTGCTCTTTTTGCAAATGACGGAGGAGAATCCTTTAATAATTATGCGAAATTTCTGAAATCTTTGCCTGGACTAAAATTCATTGAAATTGGTTTGGCAGTAATCTTTATTTTGCATGCTTGTAACGGGATTTGGCTTTATATTCAAAACAAAAAAGCTAAACCAATTGGTTATGCGGTTAATGCATCATCAAAAAACTCAACCTTTTCTTCAAGAACTATGGCTGTAACAGGATCAATTACTTTTGCATTTTTGGTAATTCATCTGAGAAATTTCTGGTATGAATATGTTATTGTTAAGTCAAGCGATAACTTATACGAAATAGTTGTTGAAACTTTATCAGATCCTATTTATGGTACTTTTTACATTATAGCTATGCTTGTATTAGGATTTCATTTAAATCATGGTTTTCAGAGTGCTTTTCAGACATTCGGTTGGAACCACAAAAAATATACTCCAATCGTAAACTTTTTAGGTAAATTTTATACTGTTCTAATTACTCTGGGATTTATCTCAATGCCTGTTTATTTTTTATTTTTTTACGGAGGTAACTAATGAGTGTAAAATTAGATTCTAAAATTCCAGCAGGAAGTTTACAGGATAAATGGACTAACCATAAATTCAATATGAAACTGGTTAATCCTGCAAATAAAAGAAAATATGATGTTATAATTATTGGTGCCGGTCTTGCAGGCGCTTCAGCTGCAGCAACTTTAGGTGAATTAGGATACAATGTTAAATTATTCACTTACCATGATAGTGGAAGAAGAGCGCACAGTATTGCTGCTCAGGGTGGTATTAACGCTGCAAAAAATTACCAGAATGATGGTGATTCAATTTACAGACTTTTTTATGATACAATAAAGGGTGGCGATTACCGCGCTCGTGAAGCAAATGTTTATCGTCTTGCCGAAGTATCAAATAATATTATAGATCAATGTGTTGCTCAGGGTGTTCCTTTTGCGCGCGATTATGGTGGTCTTTTAGATAACAGATCATTTGGCGGTGCTCAGGTATCGAGAACCTTTTATGCAAGGGGACAAACCGGACAGCAGTTATTATTGGGAGCAATCAGTGCTCTTAACAGACAAATCGGACTTGGAAAAGTTAAAGAATATACTCGTTTTGAGATGCTTGATATAGTAAAGATTGATGGTCACGCAAAAGGTATAGTTGCCAGAAACCTTGTAACAGGTGAAATTGAAAGACATTCAGCTCATGCAGTTGTTCTTGCAACAGGCGGATACTCAAACGTATTTTTTCTTTCAACAAACGCAATGAACTGTAATGGTACAGCTGCTTGGAGAGCGCACAAAAAAGGTGCTTATTTTGCAAATCCTTGTTATACGCAGATTCATCCAACCTGTTTGCCTGTACACGGTAAAAATCAGTCAAAACTTGCATTAATGAGTGAAAGTTTAAGAAATGACGGTCGTATCTGGGTTTCTAAAAAAGTTGGCGATAAGAGGCACGCAAACCAGATTTCGGAAGAAGACAGAGATTTTTATCTTGAAAGAAAATATCCTTCATTTGGTAACCTTTCTCCTCGTGATATTTCTTCAAGAAGTGCAAAAGAAGTTTGCGACGAAGGAAGAGGGGTTAACGGCGGTGAAGCTGTGAATCTGGACTTTAAATATGCAATAGACAGACTAGGTAAAGACGCCATTGAAGAGAAATATGGTAACCTGTTTGAAATGTATGAAACTATCACTGGTAGAGATCCATACTCTGAACCAATGAATATTTATCCTGCTCCTCATTATACTATGGGCGGACTTTGGGTAGATTACAACCTTGAAAGTACGGTTCCGGGTCTATTTGTGCTTGGTGAAGCAAACTTCTCCGATCACGGTGCTAACAGACTTGGTGCAAGTGCGTTAATGCAGGGACTTGCAGATGGATACTTTGTAATTCCTTATACAATTGGTAATTACTTAGCTAACCACAGAGATCCTGTTGCTGATCCTGACGGAACTGAGTTTAAAGAAGCTGAAAAAGGAATTAAAGATTATTTAGATAAATTACTTGCCGTAAATGGTAAACGTACTGTTGACGATTTCCATAAAAAACTTGGTCGCATTATGTGGAACAAGGTTGGTATGGCAAGAAATGAAAAAGGACTCAAAGAAGCGATAAAAGAGATTTCAGAACTTCGTGAAGAATTCTGGAAAGATGTTAAAGTGGTTGGTAAAGCTGACGACCTTAACCAGAATCTGGAAAAAGCTAACAGAGTTGCCGATTATCTTGAGCTTGGTGAACTTATGGCCAAAGATGCGCTTGATCGAAACGAATCTTGCGGTGGCCATTTTAGAGAAGAATACCAGACTGAAGAAGGTGAAGCTAAGCGTAATGATGATGATTATACTTATGTTTCTGCCTGGGAATTCAACAAAGTTGGCGATTGGACTCTTCAAAAAGAAGATTTAGTTTTTGAGAATGTGAAACTATCGCAAAGGAGTTATAAGTAATGAGTGAATCAACAATAAAATTAAAATTGAAAATCTGGCGTCAGGCCGGACCTAAAGCGATAGGTAAATTAGTTGATTATGATATTACCTGTTCACCCGATGATTCATTTCTTGAAGTATTAGATTTGTTAAATGAAAGTTTGGAATTAAAAGGTGAAGAACCTGTTGCTTTTGAAAGTGACTGTCGCGAAGGAATTTGCGGTGCTTGCGGATTAGTAATTAACGGACAACCACACGGACCTGTTCCGAGAATTACTACCTGTCAGCTTCATATGCGTCACTTCAAGGACGGTGAAACTGTTTATGTTGAACCATTCAGAGCAAAAGCGTTTCCTGTATTAAAAGACCTTATAGTTGATCGTAAACCCCTTGATACAGTACTTCAAAAAGGTGGTTTTGTTTCAATTAATACAGGCGGTGTTCCTGATGCAAATGCAATTCCAATAGCAAAAGATACAGCTGCCGAATCGTTTGATGCTGCTGCCTGTATTGGTTGCGGTGCGTGTGTTGCTTCTTGTAAAAACGCTTCTGCTATGTTATTTGTAAGTGCAAAAGTATCGCAGTATGCTTTACTTCCGCAGGGACAACCGGAAAGACAGAAACGTGTTGAAGCAATGGTTAAAACAATGGATGAAATGGGATTTGGTAACTGTACCAACACTTATGCTTGTGAAGCTGAATGCCCTAAAGGTATTTCAATTACAAACATTGCCCGACTTAACCGAGATTTCATTGTATCAAAAATAAAATCAAAATTAATTGGTTAATAAATCAGCCCCCGCATCCCGGGGGCTTTTTCTTAACAAAACATTTCTTTATATTATCCCGGTAATCAAATAATTTCACTATTACAAGCAGAGTAGAAAATGTTTGAAAAAGAAATAAAATTTATCAACGATTTGACTATAAGCAAACTTAACGGGTTGGGTGAATTTATTTCTCTTGCTCAAATAAAATCAGCAGGTATTCATCCGGCAGTTGTTAAATATATTGAAGCTGAAATAGATTACCTGATTTATGAAGACAGATTAAAGATTCTGAAAAACTCAATATTTGATTATTCAGGTAAAAAAGTTGAAGAGCATTTTAAATCAATTGCCGCTGAAATAAAGAAAAACAAAAAGTTTTCTCAAGATTATATTCAAAAGCTAGTACTCCATTCTGTCTCATTTAATCTCAATTTTCTTACTAAGCCAAACTGGTCAATTGCCCGGTTTTTATTTGACGGAAGTGAAGAAAAAAGCACAGCAGATATTCTGAATATTTTGAATTATTTGCATTATTATGATTACCTGAAAAAAATAATTGCTTCTTATCTTGAAAAGAAAAAATTATTGAAATTCAGTAAATCGCAACTTGAAGAACTGCTGGTAAAAATTGATCAGGTTGGAACGGAAAGCAATACATTGCCGATTATCGAGACAGCCGTAAAATCGATTTCAGATTTCTTTAATTTTTACGAACTTAAAAAGACAAGCATAAATCTGAATACGGTTCAACTCTTTTTGAAAGACAAAAACTTCATTTCCATTTTAGAAATAGTGAACCAGAAATTTCAGAAACCTGATGTTAATGTAAAAGTTGAACCGGTTGAATTAATCTCTTCAATAAAAGCTGAATTTGAAAAACGGGAAAACGAAAAAGAATTTATAACTGAAGAAATTACTGAAATTGTTGAAGAAAAAAATGAACCTGAATTTGAACCGGAAACTGTTCAAGAAGAAATACCTGAAATTAAAGAGATAGAAAAATTTGAACCGGAAGTAATTGAAAGAGAAGAAATTCAACCTGAAATTGAAACTGAGTCGGAAGAAGTAGCCGAACCTGAGACAGAAGTCAAAATTGAATCAGATCCAACTGCAATATCTTTAACTCCTGAACCGGAAATGGAAATTGAAGAATTAAATGAAGAACCGGTAGTTGAAGAAAAACTAAAAAAGAAAGACGAAATTGAAATAGAAGAGGAAACCGAAGAAGATGTTACTTTTCTTAATTTGCAGGATGAAATAAAACTTGATGAATTTGTTGAAGAATCTTCTGAAGCAGAAGTAGAACTTGAGACTGAAGAAGTTACAGTTGAAGTTGAAGAAGAGAGTGAGACAACAGAAGATTTATTTGAAGAGATAGAAGAAGAAATTCCGATTGGAGAAATAGAAGTTCCTGAAATTGAAGATCAGGAAGAAAAAACTGATGAAATTGATCTGACTATTGAAAGAGAAGAAGAAGTTTCAGAGCCGGAGAATGAAGAATTTGTTCTGGATGAAGAACAGGAAGAGGAAGTAAAAATTGAAGAACCTCTTGAAGAGAAAAAAGATGAAGACCCGTTTGCTGAACTTGATGAAGAATCAAAAGCTTTGGAAAAATTAAATGAAGAAATTGAAAACAGTAAACTTAATCTGAATGTTCCTATCGGCAGTCCGGTTTTGAGTCAGGAACATAATATTGAAAAAGAAAAACCAATAACTGAAGATGAAGTATTTGAAGAAGTTGTTGATATAGATGAAAAGCATACAAAAGATTTTGTTGTTGAAGAAGAGTTTACAAATGAAAAAACATTTGAAGAAGATAAACTGGGCAACGAAATCAATTCTGCGCTTCATATAAATGAAGAAAGTAATGATGATCCAGATTTGGCAAGTCCTGAAATTGACATTGCGGATCTGCTTGAACATAAAAAAATGACACGAATTATTGAAGTAATATTTGACTATGATATGGAAGATTTCACATCTTGCATAGATAAAATTTGTGAATGTGGTAGCAAAGATGATGCTGCTTCTGTTTTGGAGAATGTTTTTAGACAAAATGGTGTTAAACCAACCAAAAAAGAAGCTGAACTGTTTAAAGATATAATATTTGAATATTTTGAGAGGAAGTAAAAATGTTTTTAGATTACGCTAAAATTTATATAAAAGCCGGTGACGGTGGTGACGGAGCAATAGCTTTCAGAAAAGAAAAATTTGTTCCTAAAGGCGGACCCGCAGGCGGAAACGGCGGAAACGGCGGAAACGTTGTTTTTGAAGCTCACCACAATCTGCATACATTGCTTGATTTTAGATATAAAAGAAAATGCCTTGCCGAAGATGGTGTTCCGGGCGGATTATCGAAAAAAGATGGTCGTAACGGGAAAGATCTTGTAATAAAAGTTCCGGTTGGAACCATAATAAAAAATCAGGAAAATGGAAAAGTTCTGGCTGATCTCAGTAAAGAAGGAGAGAAGCATATTGTTGCAAAAGGCGGAAAAGGCGGAAGAGGAAACTCCAATTTTGCTACTCCTACAAATCAGGCGCCCAGATACGCCGAAGATGGAAAACCGGGAAAAGAATTTGATGTTATTCTTGAGTTAAAACTAATTGCTGATGTTGGTCTGGTTGGTTATCCAAATGCAGGAAAATCTACTTTAATTAGTGTTATTTCTGCTGCAAAACCAAAAATAGCAGATTATCCTTTTACAACTCTGAAGCCCAATTTAGGAATTGTTCAATACAAAGATTATAAAAGTTTTGTTGTTGCTGATATTCCGGGAATTATTGAAGGTGCTCACGAAGGAAAAGGACTTGGTCACCAGTTCTTGAAACATATTGAAAGAACCAAAATACTGCTATTGCTTATTGATGTAACAACTGAAGACTTTCAGGCGGATTTTGAGACGCTGATAAATGAACTGAAAAACTACAGCGAAGAACTATCGAAAAAGAAACTGATTGTGTCATTCTCCAAAGCTGATTTATTACCACCCGACGAACTGGAGAAAGTTAAAAAAGAGAAACTGCAAGGTTACGAAGACAATATATTTATTTTTTCATCTGCTGCAAAAACAGGAATTCAGCCCCTGCTTGACAGGCTATGGGAAGAGGTTGAAAAATAAAAATTTTGAAAATATTACTTGATGTTTCAAAATCAAGATACTATATTTACAATCTCTTTGAAAAATTGTTGGCGGGGTAGCTCAGTAGGTTAGAGCAGCGGAATCATAATCCGCGTGTCGGGGGTTCGAATCCCTCCCCCGCTACAAATTATTGGAGTTTTATATGTCTACATTTATATTAATTATAATGGTTTTAATCGCTATTTTACTAATTTTAGCTGTTTTGTTACAGTCAAGTAAAGGCGAAGGTTTAGCTGGATCAATAGCTGGCGGACAATCTTTAGGTTCGACTTTTGGTGCCAGAAGAACTGCGGATTTTCTTAGTAAAATCACTTGGTGGTTAGGCGGATCACTTTTAGTTTTATGTGTTGTTTATAATATGTATTTTCTGCCTGGACAAACAACTGCTGAACAGCGCGAAAGTATAATTCAAAGCAGTCAGCAAAATTCAGTTCCTACTGCTCCTTCACTTCCAGAACCAACTGATACTAAAACTGAAGATAACAAATAAAGTTTGAATAGATTTACAAAAAGCCGGGTCTCATTGAGTCCGGCTTTTTTTGGCTCCAATAAAAATTTTTCAAAAGAGTATATTTTTTAACGGGTTAAATATTAAAGAGGTTTTGCGATTAATATAACGGGTAAATCGCAGATTTGTTCTTATTGATAATTATCTTCGGAGACATTATGAAAAAAAGTACGGAAATTGTAAAAGCGTATAATAATTTCGAATTTATGAATTCTTCTGACGCAAGGACTGTTAGAATTCTGTCCGAATATTATGAACCGAAGTCCAGACTTGAAAAAGACAATATCACAGATACAATTGTGTTTTTCGGCTCGGCTCGATTAATGGCTAAAAAAGATGCTGAAAAAAATCTTAAAGCTGTTATGAAAGCTGAAAAGGCAAAAAAAAGATCGAACAAAAAAAACATCGAAGCAGCTGAATCGCTTGTCAGAATGGCAAGATATTATGATGATGCAGTTGAACTTTCTAAAAAACTTACCGAATGGTCATTAACCTTACCTGAAGAAACAAGATTCCATATTTGTAGCGGCGGCGGACCCGGAATAATGGAAGCTGCTAATAAAGGAGCCAAGCTTGGTGGTGGTGACTCAATTGGTTTTAACATTAGTATTCCGTTTGAACAGTTTGTAAATAAATATGTAAAACCGGAACATGCCTTTGAGTTTCACTATTTCTTTATGAGAAAATTCTGGTTTGTTTATCTTGCCAAAGGACTTGCAGTATTCCCGGGCGGATTTGGAACACTTGACGAGTTTTCTGAAATACTTACTTTGGTTCAGACAGAAAAAGTTACAAAAGATATAAAAATTATCTGTTATGATGAAGAATACTGGAAAGACATTATCAACTTTGAAGGATTAATTAAACATGGAATGATCAGCGCAGGCGATATGAAATTGTTTGATTTCTGTAATACAGTTGATGATGCTTTTGAAAAGTTAAAAAATCATTTTATAAAATTATATAAACTGTAACAAAAAACCCCTTTCAATGAAAGGGGTTAAATCTTAATTTCTGCGATTTTCTTTGGCAGCACGTCTTGCAGCTTTAATGCGTGTCATACGCGCTTCTATCGAAGGTTTTGTATAGTATGTTCTTTTCTTGTATTCTTTAAGAACACCAGATCTCTCATACTTTTTCTTAAAGCGTTTTAACGCTCTATCGATATTTTCGCCTTCTTGAAGTATAATACCTACCAAATGAATTCACCACCTTCTAGGTTTTTAGGTTTAAAAAATATATCCCCTAAATTACCCATTTTGGGGCTATTTTACAAATAATTTATTCCAGAATTAAAAATGAATACAATTGTGCACAAAAACATCATCCGATGATAAATCAACAAGAAATCCGTTAATAACTGCATAACCAATCTCTTTTTCTTTATTTATCAGATAAAAATTAGCCGGGTTTTCAGATATTATCTCAGTTGAAGGGATATTGCAGTTGTATGAATTTATAAGGTTATCAGTGATTTTTTCAGGATTGTCATCTTTTACAAACATAGTTCCGGAACGAAGTAACTCAAACTGTTCATTTTTTGTTTTTGGTAAAATTGAGTCGGAAACCTTGGCTTCTTTTAATGTAAATCCCGAAGCATCAAACTCTTCGTATCCGTAAAAAGTGGAAAGATCGCCAACATTTTCTAGGGTCCCTTTATAAAAAGATTTGACGGATGAACTTCTTGTTAATTCCGTACGATTTATTCCCAGGTCAACAAGATATTTTTGCTCATTTTTTTCAAGAAATACATTTTTGATTTTCAGATCAAAAAGTCGTTCTCTGTTTTCCGGAATTTGATTGTACAAATTAAGTGAAGTATTTTCATATTCACCTGTAGATAAATAATAAAATGAAGAAAGAAGAATTATATAATTCAATTTCCGTACAAACTGTTTTTCCGGATCATTTTTATATCCGCCGGATTCGACGAGAACAGTCCCGGTTCCCCATTTCATAATGTTATCACCAAAAGCTCGCGGTTCAAATTCATCATCATATTTTGCAAATGAAGCAGGAATATATTTATCAAGTGTTTGAGAAACAGAGCCAATCAGCTGCATAGCTTTTTTGCGAATATCATTTATATCCTTTTCAAAATTATAAGCCGGAGCCAGAAAGGAGATAGTTGCGGGATTGGGAGAATAACCTGCACAATGATAAATTTTCTGATCGTGTAAATTAAACCCGATTAATGGTTTTAGTTCAAATATTATGTTTTTTAGAATTTTTGATTCGGGTGATACAAGATTAAGTGCATCTCTGTTAAGATCAATCCCTAAAGCATTTTCGCGAATGAAACGCTCTGCTCCGTCAGGGTTTAACATCGGAATAAAATGAATTGTAAGGTTTTCAAGAAGAAAGTTTTTTAATTCCAAATGCTCGGAAGAAGAGAAAAAGTTAAAAAGATCAAACACAGCCATTGTGGCAGTAGATTCATTTCCGTGCATTTGCGACCAGCACAAAATGTTGGTTTTTCCTTTCCCGATGCTGATTAAATTAATTTTCCGATTTTCAACAGAATGTCCGAGATTTCTGATTTTGAACAATTTGTTGTTCTTTAATTTATCAGTGAGGAAAATTATATCGGAATGTTTAATTCTTTTTACCGAAAAGGTTTGCTCACAAAGTTTAGAATATTCCTGAAAATGAAGATCTGAATCAAACTGTAATTTTTCTGTCATAAACTAATATCTCATCCCGATGCTTATTGAAATGTAAACGGAGCTTAAATTTTTTCTGAATTTTCCATCCAGACTCTCAATTCCTTCTCTTATTAAATGAACTATATAATAGCGCAAACTCAGCGATAAAAGATGCGACGGAGAGATTCCGATATCACTTCCAATTCCAACATAACCGCCAACAGTATATTTCATTCTGGCATATTTGAAAGCTTCAAAAAAGTCGATCTGCTTTCCGTTTTTCAGAAATGGTGATTCAAGAACCATTGAAGGGCCTACTGCTCCTGTAAGGTAGGGACGAAAATTATCTGTGAGCGATTCTGTAAATAATCTGTATTGAACACCGAAATTTAACGGCATTAAAAGTGCGCGGTTCTTTTTATTTCTTACAATCCTGTTGCCAAAAAAATCTACATATTCAATTTCTCGGTCTTCTTTACTTTCACTGATCGAAAAATCTACAAATCCTGTTAATTTGTGATCAAACGATTTTCTGAAAAAAGTACCTAATCCAAATCCCCCTTCGGAAAACATTAAATCAACACCCCAGGCATTTGGCGGAAATTTTATTGGAGGTTTATCCGGCGCAAGTTCACCAATTCTTTGAGCAAAGGAGAATCCGATAAGTAAGGTAAAGATTAAAATATATTTAAGCTTTTTCATAATTTATCCAATCACTTTATTTTAATAGTAAAAGTAATGATAAAAAATTAAAATTTACTACCTGATAAATAATAGTATTTTTTATATTAAATTGTTCCAAAAAATGAAATAAAAATCAACTCACTTTTTTATACATATAAAGCCTGAAACTTATGATTTTAACAAAACAGAATGTAAAAAATATAGACCTTGATCATATAATAAATTCGAAAATTAAAGACGATAAGTTAAATACTCTTCTTATTGTTGTACCGACCAACAGAAAAGCCAGACATCTAAAAAAGGAATTGATCGATCTTTCCAACAATAATACGGTCTCGCAGCTAAATATTGAAACCATTGGTACACTTTCCGAATTGCTACTTCATTCTGTTAAAAAATTTAACTCTTTGAGTGAAGCCGCTGCATCAGTTTTTATTGAAAGAAGTGTTAACAAGAATGAGTTGAAATATTTTTCAAGTTACAAAGATGAAATTCCGGCCGGAACACTTGATAAAATTAAGAATGTAATTTCTGAATATAAAAAACAGGGGATAACTCCCGGAATATTAAGAGAAGAAGCTGAAAAACTTGAATCATCTGAAAAATTAAAAGCACTTGATATAGCCGGAATTTATGAAAAATTTTCTGAAAAGTGCGCGCAGATAAATGCTTTTCAGACCGGCGATGTTTACTCAAATCTTCTAAATGAAGAACAGGAAACGATTTCTAAAGTTTTCCGACAAGCATTTCCTGATGTTGATTTGATTGTAATTAATGGTTTTGCAGAATTTACAACTCCCGAAGTTTCAATTATAAATCGATTAAATGATATAAATGCGAGCGAGCTTTTTGTCAATTTCGATTACTATAATTACAATCCTCAGGTATTTTCTTATTTAGATAAATGTTATGAAAAATTTCTTCTTGCCGGTTTTAACAAGATTACTGATGATAATGAACATAATGCAAGAAGATTTATAAAATCGCTTAGAGAAAGTATTTTCAGGGAGACTGAAACTAAACACACAAATTTTAAGGATGTTATAACAAAGCTTAATGCTTCCGACAGAATTCAGGAAGTGGAATTAATTGCAAAAGAAATTAAACATCTGGTTATTGAAGAAAAAGTTGAACCAAGTAAAATTTGTGTTGCCTTTAATCTGGTAAGTAATTATTCAGAATTATTCAGAGATATTTTTGCATCGTATAAAATTCCGGTTAACCTGACTGACAGAATTGCGCTTGATAATTCACCTGTTGTTGTATCAATTATAAGTTTTCTTGAAATAATTGAGAACGACTACTATTATAAAAATCTTCACAGAGCTCTTAGCAGCGGATTTATTTCTCTAAAAAAAATCGATACAAACAGTCTGCTCGGAGCCTCATCAGCATTAAAAATTATTTCAGGTAAAGCAAACTGGAAACTGAATCTGGAAGAAGCAATTGAAAATTGCGGAGAAGAAAACGGCAAGCAAAAAATAATGTTTGAAAAGGCTTTGGCAGGAATTGAAGAAATTGAAAAGCATCTCAAAGTTTTTTCAGGTGAAATGAAGATTGCAGATTTTTATAAAGAATTAATGAAGTTAGTTCTAAATCTGGATGTTGTTAACAAAGTCTTGGAAATCTCCAACGGAAAAGAAGAAGAAAACATTAAAGCTCTTACAACCTTTGTTGAAACAGCAGAAGAAATTTGTGAATTGTTAAAATTAGAATATGGAAATGATGAAAAATTTTCTTTGTCATACTATATTAAACATATAAAGATCGCTGCATCAAGAGCGCGTTTTAATGTAAAAGAAAAATCTGATTACGGAGTTTTAATAACATCGGTAAATGAAATTAGGGGATTGGAATTTGATTATCTGTTTCTTGGCGGATTAACAGATGGCGATTTCCCGACAAAATACAGCCCGGAAATTTTCTTCTCCGGTTCTTTTTGTAAAAAAGAACAGCAACATCAGACAGAAGAAAGATATCATTTTTACCAAACACTTTGCTGCTGGAAGAAAAAACTGTTTTTGTCTACGAGTCAGGCAGAAAACGGCAAAGAGCTTGAAGAATCTGTATTCCTTAAAGAGTTTTTGAAATTATTTGAAGTAAGTGAGAAAAAAGAAACTGAATATAAAGATAGAATATACACTGATGAAGAAATATTGATAACGGCGGGTAAAGATTTTTCGCGCGATTTATTTAGTAAGGAATTGCAGAAAATTATTGATATAGAAATAGAAGCATTGCAGGCAGCAGTTAAAATAAATCTTAGTAGAAAATTAAGCGATGGTGAATTTTCTGAATATAACGGATTTGTAAATATTGAAGATCAACAAATTGAAGAACAGATGCAGAAATTAAAAGAGAGAGAATATTCTGTTTCTCAATTGGAAGTTTATGCCAAATGTCCGTTTAAATTTTTTATGGAAAGAATTTTACGAATCGAAACTCTGGAAGAACCAAGTGAGGAGATTGAAGCGGTTGAAATAGGAAATATTCTCCATCAAATTATGTACGAGTTTTATACTGCATTGAAAGAAAAAAATATAGTTCTGCAAAACTGTGATGGTGAAACTTTTCTTAATTGTAAAGAAATCCTTTTTGAAATTTCAGATAAACATCTTTCAAATATTTCGTTTAAGCTTCCGCTTTCTTTTATAGAAAAAGAAAAAATATTTGGAACAAATGAGCGTCGTGAATCATCTTTACTATATAAATTTCTTGAATACGAAAGAAAGCAGGAAAACAGTGCTCTTCCAAAGTATTTTGAAGTTGCATTTGGTTCTGTTGACAAAGAAAATACAGATAAGGATTTATCCATAAATGAACCGGTAGAGATTGGAGATATCAAAATAAGAGGAAAGATTGACAGAGTAGAAGTTGATGAAGAAAATAAAACTTTTAGTATTGTTGATTATAAAACCGGAAGTGCTAAACCTGCAGGTGCTGAGCTGAAAAGAGGATTATCACTTCAGCTGCCTGTATATTTACACGCTGTTGAAAAACTTCTCAGAGAAAAATATGGAGAAGACTTTACAGGTACAGAAATGTTAATTTATACATTAAAATATGATCATGAAAAGTTTGGGAAACATGAAGTAAAATATGATAGAAAGAAAAGTACACCGGATGAATTAAGAGAACATATAAATAATTC
The DNA here is from genome assembly GCA_041725875.1 of Rhodothermaceae bacterium. Lineage (GTDB taxonomy): Bacteria > Bacteroidota > Ignavibacteria > Ignavibacteriales > Melioribacteraceae > JBGRQB01. The sequence goes on along the minus strand of JBGRQB010000018.1, from coordinate 249 downwards.
TCTTGATATGCTTTCTGAATATGTAAGAGAAATTATTAGCGGGAAGTTTAACTTAAGTGAAATGGAAGATAGAGAGGCCAAGATATGCAGATTTTGTGATTTCAAATCTGTGTGTAGAATATCTTCAAAATAAATATTAATTCAAGTTAACTAAATAAGACTGATATGACTGTCATAGAAGGTGGATGTCAAGCTTAAGCTCAGAGCTGAGATCGCATGTTTATCTGCTACGGGCTAACAAAATTAGGG
>JBGRQB010000017.1:0-42378 GCA_041725875.1 Rhodothermaceae bacterium | reverse complement strand
AAGAACAAAAACTGTTTGAAGGCGTGCGAAGCACGACAAGTTGTTTTTGTTCAGCCGAACGTTAGCCCTTTCGACTACGCTCAAGGTGAAAATTTTCAGCGAGGAAAAAGACAGCCGAGGTTTTTGTCAAACTTTTTCTGAAAAAGTTTGCCCACGGAGTGAACAATGCAGAATAAAACATAAAACCCCTGAAGGTTTTACAACTTTCAGGGGCTCTTAAATTTTTACTTAACCTTTATACTATCAGTCCTTCTCTATCTCAAGAACCTCTATAAACTCTCCAAAAAGAGTTGCAGAAGTAGCACTGGTAATCTTAACCTTCACATAATCACCTTTCCCGACACCTTCCACTGCATCCATAACAATAACTTTGTTAGTGTCTGAACGACCCGAAAGCTGCTGATCAGATTTTCTGCTGTGCCCTTCAACCAGAACAACAGCTTCACTTCCAATTAGCGCCTGATTAATTTCATTGGAAATCCTCTGCTGTAAATCAATGATTTCATTTAATCTGCGCTTCTTAATATCCTCAGGTACATCATCTTCCATTTTGTATGCTCTTGTTCCCTCTCTTGGTGAATACTTAAACATAAACGCACCATCGTAGCGAACCTTTGCAAACACATCCAATGTCATTTGATGTTCTTCTTCTGTTTCGGTAGGGAAACCTGCAATTACATCTGTGGTAAAACTTACATCAGGAATTTTCTTTCTGGCTCTTTCAACCAGACCAAGATAATGCTCAATTGTGTAAGTTCTTTTCATTGCTTCAAGAACACGTGTTGAGCCACTCTGAACCGGCAGGTGAATATAGTTGCAAATATTTGAATTTGCAGCAATTACATCCAGAAGTTTATCTGATAAATCTTTTGGATGAGAAGTAGCAAATCTGAGTCTGATTCTTCTGTCAACCTTTGCACAGGCATCCATTAAATCAGCAAAATCTTTTCCTTCAATGTTATATGAGTTTACGTTCTGACCAAGAAACGAAATTTCTTTAAATCCTCTTTCAGAAAGATCTTTCACTTCGTTTAATATATGTTCGAAAGAACGACTCCTCTCACGTCCTCTTGTAAAAGGCACTATGCAGTAAGTACAAAAATTATCGCATCCGCGCATTATAGGAATCCAGGCAGCAAGTCCCTCTTCCCTGTATGGAGGAATATCATCATAAGTTTCAGTCTTGCTAAGCTTAACACCAATTCCTTTGTTACCGTGAAAAGCTTCATCTATCAGTCCCGGAAGTTTTCTGTATTCATCGGGCCCGACAACAACATCAACAACTTTTTCGTCATTAATTAACTTATCTTTCAAACGCTCGGCCATACAGCCAAGAATTCCAATCACCTTTTTGGTTTCACTTGCCTTAAGCTTTTTGAAATTCCCCAAACGTCCGAATATTCTCTGCTCAGCGTTATCACGCACACTGCAGGTGTTCATCAATATTACATCGGCTTCATCAATATTTTCAGTAGAACCATATCCGTTATTATGCAAAACACCCTTAACTATCTCCGTATCTGCCAGATTCATCTGACAACCATAGGTTTCGATATAAACATTTTTCTTCAAAGTTCTAACCTTTCTTTCACACTATTCTATTACTGAATACTATTAAATAATTTTATCGTAACCACAAAAATACAAAATAATGAGAAATTTTATAACTTTATTCTGATACCTGTTTATATACAAAAAATAAAAATCCCGATGCCTTTCGGGAAAGATGTTTTAAGGCACCGGGATAAAAGGGGGATTTATTGCCAAACCGACTTAAAACCTCAGCTTGGTTTCTATTTTACCATTATTCATAAGTTTTAAGTTTTTCAAGAATCGCTGTTGAAGGAGCTTTCATAATTTTATCAATAGTGTTTTTAACAAGATTGTATGCATCAGGCAACTTTTGCTTTAACTCCTCCTGATTTTTAATACTCCACTCACCAACTTCATTTAAACCGTAAGGTTCCTGTAAATTCCAATATGTTGTAATTATCCAGTAAGCATATTCCTGAACTATTACTCTCTGGTAAGTTTCCACATCATTCTTTTTAATATTCTGATAACTGCTCAGATTGAAATATTTCTTTTGAACAGCGTTTTCCATTGATTTACATATTAATGAAGTTTTCTTGTTAAATGCCCATTCATTCGGGTAAGCATAAAACAAACCAACATCGGTAATGGTGTGTAAAAGATGTTCAACCACTTCCATTGTCTGGTGGTGAACTTTATAAGAAATTACATCACATACACTATATTTTTCCGACTGGAATTTATTCAGCTCCTTGTTAGCTTCTGCAGACAACTTATCGTGATCTCCATTTAACACGGGAAGCATTGCGTTATACTGTTGAAGGGCATTAAGTACTTTTTTCTGACTTTTAGAATCCAGACTGCCGGTCTGGGAAAACATTTGCTGATAAGCTTTGGCAACATCGGTTAAAAACGCATCAGGAACTTCATTCATAGATTTAAATATTATCCCGTATGTGCTCATCTCTTTTGTAAAAATTTTATCTTTTGTTTTTGTTATAGTTACTTTGGTATCCGCAGGATTAACAACCTTTGAATTGGCCGGCGACTTTAACACTGCTTTTCCATACTTACCTGATTCATTTGCATCTGTTACTGAAGATTCACATCCGGAGAACAATAAAATACTTAGACCTGCTGCTAAAATTAAAATTACTTTTTTCATACTTAATTCCTTATCAAATTTATTCTGTGCCAGATAATTATCAGATTTTAGTGAAAACTACTCACATTACAGTTTTTCTGTCTAATTATTTAAACACATTACAAAAAACAGACTGCCAACTGCATATATTTACTTCAAAACAGCAGCAACCTGCGCCTCTTTGTGTAATACGACACCTCTTTTTAACCTACTCAACCAGTGCATAAATAATTGCACCTCTTCCACAGAGCGTACATTATCCTTTGTACACTGTATATTATTCATTATTTATTTTATCTTTGGAAGTGAAATTTTAATTGGAATATTATTTTATGGCAGCCTACGAGTTTCAGAAAAACAGTGGTATTATAGGAAAATCAAAAGCTATTCAGGATATTGTGGATATTGCTATGCAGATAGCAAAATCTGATATTTCTGTGCTTTTATATGGCGAAAGCGGTGTGGGAAAAGAAGTTTTTGCACAGGCAATTCATCAATTCAGCGATCGTGCCAATAAACGAATTGTTAATGTAAACTGCGGAGCAATTCCGGAAGGATTGCTTGAAAGTGAGCTTTTCGGACATAAAAAAGGTTCTTTTACAGGCGCAACTACAGATAGAAAAGGTTATTTTGAAATTGCAGATAACGGCACACTCTTTCTCGATGAAATTGCAGAAATGCCTCTTACCACACAGGTAAAACTGTTAAGAGTTCTTGAAACAAAAGAATTTATGCCTGTTGGAAGTGAAACTGTTAAAAAAGTAAACGTAAGAATTATTGCCGCTGCCAACAAAGATCTTCAAAAAGAAGTTGATAAAAAAAACTTTCGTAAAGACCTTTATTTCCGATTAAAAGCAGTAACTCTGAACATTCCGGCCCTAAGAGAACGGAGAGAAGATATTACTCTTCTGGCAAACCATTTTCTGAAAATCTATTCAGAGCATAATAATATTCCGGGTCTGCACATAACAATAGATGCACTCGATCTTCTTACGCAGTATCACTGGCCCGGTAATGTGCGCGAACTTAAAAACACAATTGAAACTGCAGCAGCCCTTAGTCGAACCGGAATTATTGACGTAAACTCTTTTAAGAACCTGCTTTCGGAGCTTGATGACGAGGATGATATCAGACATCTGCCGGTTCATCTTAATAAATCGCCGGAGTCGCTCGACCGTGAAATGATTTACCGCGCTTTAATTGAAATCAAAAAAGATTTGATGGAACTTAAACAGATGGCGTACAAAAACATAGAAGATAATCACAAGTTTGCCGAACCTAAATCTGATGAAGCAGAAGAAATTATGAGTCTGGCAGAAGCAGAAAAAGCAGTAATTGTAAAAACAATGGAATATACACGTTACAATAAAAGAAGAGCTGCACAAATACTTGATGTAAGTGAACGAACACTATACAGGAAACTGAGAGATTATGGTATTGAATAAAAAGTTTTTATCCGTAGTTGCATTAATTGTTTTGTTTTTAACTGCCGAAGCCTGTAGTTATTCTTTTACCGGTGCTTCAGTTCCTCCGCATCTGAAAACTATTTATATATTAAATGCAAAAGATAAAACCGGTTCCGGTATTTCTTATCTCGGACAATATTTCACTGAAAAGCTTATAGATAATTTTGTGGGTGACAACAATCTGCAATATGTTCAAAGTCCCAAAGCAGATGCAAAAATGGATTGCTCAATCTCTTCACTTTCTGACAGACCCGTTTCCGTAAGTAATATTTCAGCAACAAATACGGGAGTGGCTTCTGAAAACTTACGCGAAATTTCTATTTCAATAAAAGTTATTTACAGAGATCAGGTAAAACGAAAAACACTTATTAATAAAAGCTTCTCAAATAAAGCCAATTTCAACACTTCCAACTACGAAGCAAACAGAGAAGCTGCAATTAAACAGGTACTTGATAAACTTGCAGAAGATATTTTACTGGGAGCAGTATCAAACTGGTAATCTATGAACCTTTTTATTATTTCTCTTTATACAATTGCTATGGCAATAATTTTTGTCTATAGCCTTCATGCACTTTATCTGGTTTACCTCAGAAAAAAATATAATTCATTAACACCACAACATTGCAAAGATTATCAATTCACTGAAAAAGTTACTATTCAGCTTCCTGTTTATAATGAACTTTATGTTGTTGACCGACTTATAAATAAAGTCTGCAACATTGATTATCCGCAGCATCTTCTTGAAATTCAGGTTCTGGATGATTCTACCGATGAAACAACAAACCTTATAAAAAAAATTGTTGAAGAGAAAAAACTTTCAGGAATTAATATAACTCACATTCACCGGACTGACAGAATCGGTTATAAAGCAGGAGCATTAAACCACGGACTCCAAAAAGCTTCGGGAGACTTTATTGCAGTCTTTGATGCAGACTTTTTACCTGAAAAAGATTTCCTAAAAAAAACACTTCCCTGCTTTACAAATGCCAATATTGGAATGGTTCAGACAAGATGGGAATATATAAATGAAGATTATTCACTTGTTACAAAAGCTCAGGCACTGGCTCTTGACGGACATTTTGTAATTGAACAAACTGCCAGAAACCGTGCCGGATTATTTATAAACTTTAACGGAACAGGCGGCGTCTGGAAAAAAGAATGTATCCTTGATGCAGGAAACTGGCAGCACGATACAATTACAGAAGATCTTGATCTAAGCTACAGAGCACAAATGCGCGGATGGAAATTTGTTTTTATCAGCGATGTTACCTGTCCGAGCGAACTCCCTGCTGAAATTAACTCGCTAAAATCGCAGCAGTTTCGTTGGACAAAAGGAGCTATTGAAACAGCTAAAAAGATTTTACCTCAACTTTGGAAATCGGAACTGCCTGCCAGAATTAAACTTTTTTCCACTTTACATCTTACCTGCAACATAGTTTTTCCCCTTGTGCTCCTTATTGCATTACTTAATCTTCCGTTAATGCTTATTAAAATAGAAGAATCTTACACACACCTCTTTTCAGTTATGCTCATTTTTTCTCCTGCATTCCTGATTTCATTTTACTTCTATCTTGTAGCGCAAAAAACTATTAGTCCAGACTGGAAAAAAAAGATAATCCTGTTTCCCCTTTTTATGGCGGGAAATATGGGACTTTCTGTTAACAACACCCGTGCAGTTGTGGAAGGTTTGTTCAACAAAAAAACTCCGTTTATACGCACTCCCAAATTCAGCATAAAAAATAAAAATGATTCCTGGCAAAAAAATAAATATATTTCGGAATATTCAGTTAATCTATACACTGTTATAGAACTTCTGATTGCCCTTTATTGTCTTGCAGGTGTTGCAGCTTCTCTATATTTTTATGAAATTGCAACATTACCTTTTCAGTTAATGTTTTTTTTCGGATTTACTGCTGTTGCTGTCTTATCGATAAAACATTCTGGTAAAAAAAAGAAACAAGGAGAATGATGAACAAGTCGGCCCTGATATACGAATTTAATAATGACTCACCTTTGTTTGCACAGGTTGCAGCAGAGGAACTCGAAAATAAAAACGTTGATAAAGCTCTGGAAATATTGGAACACGGCATTCAGCTGTTTCCCGAATATGCAACTGCTTATATTATTTACTCGCAGGCACTTGCAAAAATAGGCGACTTTGACAATGCTTTTGATATGTTAAAGAAGGGCTGCGATCTTGTTAATTCTGACGAAGCATATAAGTTTTATTCTGAAAAACTGGAAAACCTGAAATCAAAAAGTGGAAATATTTCAGAAAGCAGACGCGCAACTTTTATTCCTGAAGATTTTGAAGAAACTGCTGCTGAAGAACCGGAAGTAACTGACGAAGCAATTCCTGAACCGGAACCTGCTCCTATTGAAGAAGAGCCGGAAACAGCAGAAACTCCGGATGAACTGGAAACATTGGCTTCGGAACTTGAGAATGCAAAAATGCCTCCGCCCGAACCGGAACCGATTGAAGAAGAACCTGTTGCGGAAGAACCAGTGGAAGAGGAATCAGCAGAAGAAAACTTTGAACTTGATGATGACTTTTTATCAGAAGAGTTTGACGACCTTGATATAGAACCGTTTGAACCGGATGATGAACCTGAGGAAGAAGAAGAGGACGAAAAGGAAATTGTTTCCGAAACTCTTGCAGGAATCTACTTTGCACAAGGTAATCTTGAAGAAGCTCTTACCATTTATCAGAAATTACTGATTTACCAGCCTGATAAAGAAGAGTTTTTCAAAAAACGTATCGAAGAGATAAATGAACAACTGAAAAACGATCCTCTGATTTAAATGCTCGACTTTTCAAAAAAAAAGAGACTTTCCCAAAAGTTTTATCAACGCGATTCAGTTATTGTTGCTCGGGAATTGCTGGGAAAAGTATTTGTAAGAAAATTAAACAATCAGCTTTTTTATTTGAAAATCACCGAAACCGAAGCATACCGGGAAAAAGATGATCAGGCAAGTCATACATTTAACGGCAAAACTCCCAGAAACTCAGTAATGTTTTTACCCGGCGGACATTTATATGTTTACTTCACTTACGGAAAACATTTTTGCGCCAATGTGGTTACCGGTCCTGAAAATCAGGGCGATGCAGTACTTCTTCGCGGAATGGAACCTCTGAACAATCTGGAGATTTTATCACAAAACAGATTTTCAAAAACCGGACTGACTAATAAAGAAAAAATTAATCTTACTAACGGTCCTGCAAAGATCTGTCAGGCACTAAATATAAACAAAAATGAAAATGGAATAAATCTGCTTCAGGATGAAATCTTTATTGTTGAAAACATAAACCCTGATAAAGAAGATATAGTTACCACAACAAGAATTGGAATTAAAAAATCAGCAGATCTTCCCTGGAGATTTTATCTGAAAGATAATCCCTGGGTTTCTGTTAAAGTTTAAGAAGAATGAAAGAATACAAAAACATACTGGTTGTTCGTACCGATAAAATTGGTGATATAGTTTTAACGCTCCCTGTAGCGGGAATTTTGAAAAAGCAATTCCCCGGGGCAAAAATCATTTTTTTAGTACAGGAATACACAAAACCCCTTGTTGAGCAATGCAGCGATATAGATGAAGTTTTGAGTCTGAAAAAAGAAGGAAGCAAAATACTTTTTTCAGAAAATATTAAAATGCTCAAAAATCACAATTTTGATCTTTGTATAACTGTTTCACCTAAGTTCAAACTGGCATTAATCCTGAAATTTGCAGGAATAAAAACCAGAATTGGAACCGGATACAGATGGTATTCATTTCTTTTTAACAAAAAGATTTATGAACATCGCAAAACAGCAGAAAGACACGAACTTGAATATAATGCCCGACTCCTAACTCCGCTGGACATAAAACCTGAAGTTTCACCTGAAAGTGTTGAGTTTAATATACAAACCAGTAAAGAAACTGACTCAAAAGTAAAACAGCTTCTTTTGGATAAAAAAATAGATTTATCCAAAAAACGTGTAATAATTCATCCCGGAAGTGGCGGAAGTGCCGTTGACTGGCCCCAAACCCGCTTTTTGGAGCTGACAAGACAAATGGCACAGGAGTTGGATATAAATATACTTGTTACGGGTCTGGAAACAGAAAAAAGCCTGTGCGAAAAACTTGTTGTTTCTCAAAATGTATACAATCTGGCCGGAAAATTTGATCTTTCTGAAATGATTTCTGTAATTGGCTTTTCAGAAATGATGATTGCAAACTCTACGGGTCCGATACACATTGCAGCAGCAATGAAAAAAATTACTGTAGGGTTTTACCCTAAAATAAGAGTCTGTTCCAAAGAACGCTGGGGACCTTACACAGATAAAAAGTTTGTATTTGAACCGGAAAACTGCTCCATTGAACATAACCGGAAACTGTGTGAAGAAAACGATTGTATGAGAAGCATAAATTCTGAACAAGTATTTGAGAAAATTAAAAACCTTCTGGAAGGTGAAAAATGAAACTTGTAAAAATAATCTTCGTCCTGACGGCATTTACAATGCTTTTAAATGCACAAAAAAAAGATTTCAGAAAGATAGAACACAATGCTTTTGATGTTGGTGAAAAACTTACATTTGAAGTTAATTATGGCCCGATAACCGCAGGAATTGCAGTTATGGAAATACCGAAACTGAAAAGAATTTCTGGCAGAGATTCATATAACATTCAATTCAAAGTTAACTCGGTTTCCAGTTTTGACGGAGTATTTAAGGTACGCGATAAATATGTAACCTATCTTGATAAAGAAGGAATTTTTCCCTGGAGATTTGAGCAGCATATCCGCGAAGGGGGCTACAGCAAAGATTATTCAGCATTTTTCGATCAGAGACGCGGAAAAGCCAAAACCAGCAACGGCAAAGTTGATATTCCTCCTTATGTAAATGATATAGTTTCTGCATTTTACTATTTGAGGACGCAGAACCTGAGCAAATATAAAAAAGGTGATAAAATTGAAATGGAAAACTTCTTTGACAATAAAATATTTCCGTTAAATGTTATGATTCACGGACGAGAAGAAGTTGACGTTGAAGCAGGCACTTTTAAATGTGTGGTAGTTGAACCACTTGTTAAAGAGGGCGGATTATTTAAACACGAAGGAAATATTTTAATCTGGCTCACAGACGATCACAGAAGAATGCCTGTAAAAGTTAAAACCAAAATTATAATCGGTTCTATAGAAGCCGAACTTATTAAACACGAAGGACTCACCCAAAAATAGATGCATCCTCATTAAGAGGATGCCCTCAATAAATTCTATATTTCACATTAAATTATACATTGTTTTCCAAAGTTCCGTATAATAGTAGATTGATAATTATCAAATTTGTGAAAGAGATATGGAAAACTACGATAATACTCCGCAAAACAATGCACCGGCCGTAACGCCAGGACTGGCAGGATTGCTCGGTTTAATTGTTGTATTAACTCTGACTTTTATCGGCGGAGCGCTTCTGACTTTAATTATAGTCGGAACCGATTTTAATTCCGCTGATGGTACAAGTCTGAAGCTAATCAACTCAGCTGCGCAAATATTATTTATGCTACTGCCGGCATTGCTGTTGGGAAGAGCAATTTATTATGATCTTACCAAACTGATAAGAGCCAGAAAACCACGGGTTAAAGATCTATTTATCTTTTCTACGGGAATGATTGTTTTGATATTTTTGATACAGCCATATACTTATCTTCAGACTTACATCTTCAATCACCTTGCCGAAGGTTCTGCTTTTCTCGGAGAAGTAAAAGCACTTCTGGATCAAATGAATAAAGTTGTAGAAAAGTCTTTCAAAGCTATTCTGGGATACAAAAACGCATTTGACCTTATATTATCATTTGTGGCAATAACATTTGTACCCGCTATTTGTGAAGAAGTATTTTTCAGAGGATACCTGCAAAGAAGTTTTGAGCTGAAATGGACTCCGTTCAAGGGTGCGTTAATAACAGCTGTAATCTTCGGGGTGTTCCATTTAAACTTTTACGGCCTGCTTCCTCTTATTGCAATAGGATTATTTTTGGGATATTCCCTTTATAAAACAAACTCAATTGTAGTGCCTATGGTTCTGCATTTTCTAAATAACGCGCTATCATTTGCAGCATATATGATATATGGCGAAGAAGAACTCACAATTTCGCAGGGAATAGATCCTGAAATACTCGGATCGCAAATTTTTATGTTCGTCTTGCTTTTATCACTATTTTTCCTTTTTATATTCTTTGTGAATAAGCATTACAAAAACACTACAACAGTTTAAAAGGAGGCTACAATGATATGTCCTAAGTGCGAATACGAATATGTGAAAGACATTAAAGTTTGTCCCGACTGTGAAGCAGAGTTAATTCCTGTTGAAGAATTTGAAGGAAATCTGGTTCATCACTCAGATTGGATAGTGTTATACACCTGCGAAATGGCATACGAAGCAGAAATGCTTAAATCCAATCTGGAAGGAGCTGATATTCAAACTCTCATTCTTAACCAGAAAGACAGCAGTTTTCCTACCGACGGAGACCTTTCGGTAATAAAAGTTCTGGTAAAAAAATCAGACGCTGAAATTGCTGCAAACATTGTAAATGATATTCAAGAAAACAATTCATCTGAAGGAGAATAATTTATAGATGGCTTTAGGAAACAGAGCTACCCGGTCAATAGTTGCAGCACTTGCAGTTCCGTTTGTGCTGGCAGCCTGCTTTTTTGGTAAGTTTTATTTTTTAGCTTTTACTCTTGTTATCGGAATTGGCGGATTTTACGAATTCTCCAAAATGTCCGAGAAAAAAAATGCACTTACTGTTCTGGCAGTCGGTTACGCAGGAATTACCGGAATTATATTAAACACTTATTTCCGGGTTATTGACCAGACTCACGTTATTCTTCTTGTGGTTCTGTTTACACTTGTTACAGAATTATTCAGAAATAAAGAATCAGCAATTAATAATGCCGGAGCAACTCTTTTAGGAGTTCTCTATCCCGGTCTGTTTGCCGTTGTTCTTGGAATTAGAGAATTTTATCAAAGCCCTGAACTCTATGTTCAGGGCGGATATATGATTATTGCAATCCTGATAAGTATCTGGTTCTGCGACTCTGCAGCTTACTTTATAGGATGCGCAATTGGAAAACATAAACTCTTCCCACGCGTAAGTCCTAAAAAAAGCTGGGAAGGCGCCATTGCCGGATTTTTCTTCTCAATAATCGGCTTTACACTTTCCAAACTGGTTTTCTTTGAAAACATCTCGTGGATGCACGCAGTTATTCTTGGTGTAATTATAGGAGTAGCAGGTCAGGTTGGCGACTTAATTGAAAGTTTAATTAAAAGAGATGCTGGTATAAAAGATTCATCAAATATAATTCCGGGTCACGGAGGAATTCTCGACAGATTTGATTCCCTTTTATTTACCGCTCCCTTTGTTTATTTATATATGTACTATTTTTTATAGAAAGATTGGATAATGAGTATTAAAGAAAAGATTGGATTAATTACATTAGGATGTTCTAAAAACACAGTTGACTCAGAAAGATTATTAAATCAGTTAAAAGAAAACAGTTTTGAAATTGTAGACGATCCCAACGATTCCGACACACTTATCGTTAACACATGCGGCTTTATCAAAGATGCAAAAGAAGAATCGATAAACACAATTCTAACCGCTGCCGAATTAAAAAAGGAACAACGACTTAAAAGATTGATAGTTTTCGGATGTCTTTCAGAAAGATATAAAGAAGATTTGCTTGAAGAAATTCCCGAAGTTGATGTTTTCTTTGGCGTGGAAGAATATGAAAAAATTGTAAATGAATTAAACGGAAAGTTTGAAAAAGAACTTATTTCCGACAGAGTTGTTACAACTCCTCCCCATTATGCTTATCTGAAAATTTCAGAAGGTTGTAACAATCCCTGCTCATTTTGCGCTATTCCTTTAATTCGCGGAAAACATAAGAGTCTGCCAACAGAACAGGTAGAACGCGAAGCAGCTTCTCTTGTTGCAAAAGGTGTAAAAGAGCTTAATGTTATTGCTCAGGATACAACTTACTACGGACTCGATTTATATAAAAAACGCTCTCTGGCAGAACTGCTGAATAAAATTACGCAAAATGAAAATCTGGAATGGATCAGACTCCTCTACACTTACCCGCGTAATTTTCCGCTTGATGTTCTTGATGAAATGAGAGACAACCCGAAAATTTGTAAATATATCGATATGCCGCTTCAGCACATTTCCGATAATGTTCTCAAATCGATGAAGCGCGGTATAACCTCGAAAGAGACAAGAGAATTAATTTACAAAATTAAAGAAACTGTTCCCGGAATTGCTCTGCGCACAACATTTATAGTCGGCTACCCAAATGAAACAGAAGAAGATTTTGCAGAATTACTCGACTTTATCGAAGAGATGAAGTTTGACAGAGTTGGTGCATTTGCTTTTTCACCTGAAGAAGATACAACAAGTTTTGAACTGGGTGACCCGATTTCGGAAGAAGTTAAACAGGAACGACTTGCATCTTTAATGGAACTGCAAAGTAAAATATCTCTTGAAAAAAATGAAAAACGAATAGGTTCAATTGAAAAAATTCTGATAGATTCTCTTGAAGGCGACTACTATATAGGCAGATCACAATTTGAAACTGCCGAAGTTGACGGAGAAATTTTGATACCATCTACAAATAATCTAAAAATAGGTAGTTTTTATGATCTTGAAATAGTAGATTGTAATGAATATGATTTGTATGCAAAAATTCCTGATTAGGAGGAGTTATGAAATTATTTGTTGTACTGTTATTTACCTGTAATTTGATTTTTGGTCAGCTTGGAAATTTGCAAAAAAAAGAGAACAAGTTATTACCCAAGTTTTACGTTGATGTTATTAACTCGGCTCCTGCACTAAATGGTAAAACAAAAGTAGATATTTATTTTCAATTTCCTTATTCAAGTCTGCAGTTTGTGAAATCTGATAATAAATATACAGCTTCTTTCACTTTAACCGTAGAGGCCATTAACGATGAAGACGACATAATTGCAACAGATTTAGCGGATGAGTTTCTTGAAACTACGACTTATGAGTCTACAATTTCTTCAAACAGTCAAAAAATAAGTATTAGATCTTTTGAACTTAAGGAGGGTGAATATAATTTTAAGATAACATTGCTTGACAATGAATCTTCTCAACAATTTACAACAAATTTAACTCATGTAGTTACAAATTCAAATACCCCCATTTTTTTAAGTAATTTATTATTAATAAGAAATTCAATTGAAATAGATGGAAGAGAACAATTGATTCCGAACATATCAAAATTTATTACAAACTCACAGACTAATCTTTCATTCTATTTTAATGTTACTTCTAATACTGACACAACAATAAATTTAAGATATAAGCTGACTGATGCAGCTGATAAAAAATTGTTTGACTTAAGTAGTGATGAAAAATTAACTAAAGGGATAAACCCAATTGTAAAAACTCTTACCCAGCTTAACCTTACATTAGGAAAATATAAACTTGAAGTATTTAATACCGCCATTCCGGTTGTAAAAGAGTTTAATGTTATGCTGGATGGATTTCCTTCATCTGTAGTAAACCTAGATAACGCTATTCAACAATTAAAGTATATTGCTTCTGTTGGAGAAATTGATGAACTGGAAAATGATACGCTAAGCTATTCGCAAAAACTAGATAAATTTATTCATTTCTGGAAAAGCAGAGATCCTGATCCTTCTACCAAATTAAATGAAATCCTGCTGGAATATTATAAACGAGTTGAATTTGCAAATAATCGTTTCAAAAATTTTCGCCCAGGATGGAAAACTGATATGGGATTTGTTTATATAGTTTTTGGTCCCCCCGAAATGATTGAGAGCAAACCTTTTAATAGTGGTTCCAAACCATATGAAATTTGGTATTATAACACTATTAATAAACGGTTTCTTTTTATGGATGAATCTGGGTTCGGTGATTACAGATTGCTAAATTATGATTTTACTGATATGACAAATTTTAGATACTAATGACTGGAGAATTATGATACTTACGATAACTCTAAACCCATTACTGGAAAAGAGATTTGCGTTTAACAATATAAATACGGGAAAAGTTAACAGAACTGATAACGAATTTTTCAGAGCCGGCGGAAAAGGCTTGAATGTAAGCAGACAATTAAACCGCTTTAATATGAAAAATCTTGCACTCACTTTTCTCGGCGGAAATAACGGGAAAGTTTTAAGAAACATTCTTGCTTCTGAACAGATAGAGTTTTCAGCTGTTTCAACAAAATCTGAAACCAGAATAGCTTCTGTTATTGAAGAGCATTCTCAAAACAGAGTAACAACAGTAATTGGAAAAAACTCTGTTATCTCACAAAAAGAAGCTGATGAATTTAAATCCAAACTTGAGAAAATGATTAACAATGCCTCTGTTATTGTTTTTTCAGGAAGTTCTCCCTGCCAGGAAACTGATGATATTTTCGAATATGGAATTGAACTTGCCAACAAGATGGATAAGGTTTCCATTCTCGATACATACGGCAGACATCTTGAAGCTTGTATAAAAAAATCACCAACCGTAATTCATAATAACATTGAAGAGATTGAAAAATCTTTTGGAAAAAACCTGAATGATGAAAAAGACAAACTGGAATTTTTAGATTATCTCTATAAAAACAACATAAAATTATCTTTTCTTACTGACGGTAACCGTCCTGCTTATGCTTCTAAATTTGATTTCCGCTACAAAGTTGAAATCCCTGAAATAGCTTTTGTTGATCCGATTGGAAGTGGCGATTCTTTTGTTGCGGGTCTGACCTACGGAATGGAAAAATCTATGATTTTTGAAGACTTCCTTAAATTCGGAATTGCCAGCGGAACTGCAAACGCTCTAAACTGGGAAACAAGTAATGTAACTCTGGAAGAAGTTGAAAAAATAGTTCCTGAAATTAAATTAACTCCTGTCGGAAAAAAAATGAAGTTGATTGATGACACACCGGTTCAGTAAAAAAATATTTTTTTTTCTCATCTTTTTATCACTTCATACTTTAAGTGCGCAAAAAATTACAAAAATAGATATCGATTCAGGTCAAATGCTGCCTGAATCGGTGCTGGATAATATAAATCAGAAATTTCTAAACAGTGATTTCAATCCGGCAAAAACAGATTCACTATTTACTTTTATTTATAACGAATTTTCAAATCAGGGTTATTATTCTGCCAGATTCATTGATCAAAAAATTGAGTTTAATGAAGATTCATCTGAAGTTGAACTCACATTCAACTTTGAAGCCGGCGAAGCAACTGTAATCAACTCTGTCTCCTTTTCCAATGAATTTCCCGAGTTAAAAACTATTGCGACTCAATACAAAAATGAAATTTTAAGCAGTTTAAATCTGCATCTACTTACAGAAAAACTTTTAACCTCACTTGAGCAAAAAGGATTTTCCTTTGCAAAGATTGAAATAAAATCTGTGCTGATAAATCAAAACAAAGCAGATATTTATCTGGAAATATCTCAAGGGATAAAATCGGTAATTGATAAAATTGTTGTAACCGGAACCACTTCAACAGAAAATTATGTTATTTTGCGCGAACTTCCATTCAGAGAAGGAGACCTTTTTGATGAACCTCAGCTTGAAGAAGCGCACACAAATTTGATAAGATTGAATTATTTTAAGACTGTCTCACCTCTGCAATATAAAATACTCCCGGATGGAAAAGGAATTATAGAAATTGAGGTTGAGGAGAAAAACACAAATAACTTTGACGGCATTGCCGGTTACGTGCCCAAAACTAAAACCGAAGACGGATATTTTACCGGTTTTGTAAATATCAGTATGCGAAACCTTTTTGGTACAGGCAGAATGGGAGCCGTAAGATGGAAACAGTTTAATCGCAACTCTCAGGAACTTGAGTTAAAGTATCGCGAACCCTGGCTGTTTAATTTTCCTGTATCTGTGGGACTGGAACTTTATCAGAAAAAACAAGATACCACTTATGTAAAACGATATCTGTCAGCTGAAATTTCTTATCTGATCTCAAATAAAATAAAAGCCGGATTTATCTTTGAAACCGAATCTGTAATTCCGACTCTGAAAGAACCGCCTGTCTTTACGGTTTATAATTCATCAATAATTACAACCGGTATAAATCTGACAATTGACACAAGAAACGATTTTCTTGCTCCAAAATCAGGATTTTATCTGAGTAACAATTTTAAGTACAGCAGCAAAAGTATTAACGGACCCAAAGAGTTTATTACAAATATTTCCGATAAAAATATTGAAATAAAACGATTTGAAATAGATTTTGAGTATTACAAAACCTTCTCTCTGAAACATACTCTGGTTCTGAAACTTGGAGGCCGGGAAGTAAGAAGCGATTTAACCGAAAGCAGTGATAATTATTTTATCGGCGGAAATAATACTTTGCGCGGCTACAGAGAAAAACAGTTTTCGGGCAACAGAGTATTCTGGTCAAATCTTGAGTACAGATACAGTCTTGAAGATCGTTCTTTTCTTTTTCTCTTTTTCGACACAGGTTATTTTCAACTCGACAAAAACCAGACGGCCGGGACACCGGAAATTTCCGATTTTATAACAGGCTACGGAGGTGGAATTAGTCTGGAAACTTCCTTAGGTTTGATGAGTATCAGTTATGCTTTGGGTAAAGAAGATACTTTCACTCAGGGTAAAATTCATATTGGATTAATAAACGAATTCTAAATTATGTCAAAACTCATAAATAAATTTAAAGTCCTTCTTGTTATGATAAGGCCGCTCAGTGCCTTTATAAATTCTCTTGTGGTTATGTTTGCCATATTTTTTATAGGAACGGAAAATGATATTAACACAACTATTCTAGGCGGAATGGCATGGCTTTTTATCAGCTTTGCAAATGAAATAATTAAAGAATATTATGAAACCCTGAAGCTGAAATTAAACTTTCCCGGAAATGTTTTATCAAAGGAAATTATTTCTCCTTTTGAAGCAATGGCTTACTACACTTACTTCACATTGAGCGCAATACTTTTATCTACATTCATTGGAACTTTCCCGATGTTTTTAGCAGTGTTTGTTACCCTTTTTAATAAATACAGCAGTAAAAGTTGTCGGAAAAATCCATACAGATTCCCATTTTCCAGAGGAATTATCGCGGCAATAATGATACTTTATTCAGGCATTGAAGCAGGAAATGCAAACTCACTTATGTTTCCCGCCGCTTTGTTTTGTATCTTTACATATATCATAAATTATCTTGATTACTCAAGGTATTATGAAAAAATAACAGACAAGGATGCAAAGTCGTTTTTATCGGCTCTTATCCCGGGATTTTTGTTAATATCACTTTATCCTTATTTGCAGGGAGTCTACAAATTTGATTATCTTACAATAATAATGCTCACCGCAAATTTATGTCTGATATTCACCTTGTTAAAAATCTTTAAAGGATATCGAAAATCTAATGTAAGCGCTCTTGTTGTTACATTAAGACTTAATTTACTTACGATTATAATTGCAGTTTATGCAGGATTAAAATGAAAGAATTTGACAATAAATTTTTAACATCTGAAATAAAAAGAATAGCCGGAGTTGATGAAGCGGGTCGCGGACCTCTTGCCGGTCCGGTTGTTGCCGCAGCAGTAATATTTGATGACAACACAGTTATTGAAAAAATTAACGACTCAAAAAAACTTTCGGAAAAAGTCAGAAATATCCTTTTTGATGAAATACTTGAAAAAAGTCGGGCATACGGAATTGGAATAATTGACAACAACGAAATAGATGAAATAAACATTTTGCAGGCATCTCTTAAAGCAATGAAAATAGCCTGCAGTAAACTTCAGGTTGAACCTGATTTGATATTAATTGACGGAAATAAATCCTTTTATACTCACGTAAAAACAGAAACCATTGTAAAAGGAGATGCAAAATCTCAGGCAATTGCAGCAGCTTCTATTTTGGCAAAAGTTACGCGTGACAGACTAATGGAAAAATATGCTGAAAATTTTCCGGAATATAACTGGAAAAAAAACAAAGGATATCCGACAAAAGAACATAGAGAAGCTGTGAAAAAGTTTGGTGCTACCGAATTACACAGAAAATCATTTTTAAGAAAAATTTTGGAAGAAAATGAGGAGAAATCCTTGTTTTAATTAAGAGGCAGTGGCAAATGGGACAGGAAAAAGTTCTTCTTGGACGCAAGGGTGAAGAAATTGCAAGAAATTATCTGATAAAAAACAACTACAATGTTTTGGATACTAATTTTAAGTTTAAGAATGGCGAAATTGATATAATTGCCAAACTGGACGGAGTGTTAGTGTTTTTTGAAATTAAGACAAGAAAAAATAAAAATTACGGTGACCCTGAATTTGCCATCACCAGAAAAAAACATACCGCGCTGTACCGAACAGCCGAGTACTACCTCTACAAAAACAATATTGAAAATGTAGATTGCCGAATTGATGTTATCACAATTTTGTTCGATAGTAAAGGCTCTTTCAAACTAAATCATTATGAAAATATTTAAGCAATAAATTCACTGTGAAAAATTATTGCATTCAATTAATTAAATAGATTTTATATCTTTCTTTGTTTAGTCATAAATTTTATGCGATGAAACTACCAGAAATTAAATATACACGTAACCCAAAGCTTTCGCAAAGTGTTTATAACTTTTTTGCGAATATTACCGGACTCACAATATTCATATTTGAATATTTCAAACAGGTATTTGTTCCTCCTTATGAAATAACAGAAGTTAAAAAACATATGGACGAACTTGGTGTAAAAACACTTCCTATTGTAAGTATTACAGGTTTTGCAATCGGATTGGTACTTACAATGCAGAGTCAGCCCATTATGGAAAAATTCGGCGCAACCGATTTCCTTCCGGGAATGGTGGCAATTTCAGTAATAAGAGAACTTGCCCCGATGATTACTGCCCTGATATTTGCAGGCAGAGTAAGTTCCGGTATTGGCGCAGAACTTGGCTCAATGCGCGTTACAGAACAAATTGACGCAATGGAAGTATCTGCAGTAAAACCTTTTAAATATCTGGTTGTTACACGCGTTACTGCTACAACTCTTATTCTTCCGCTTTTAACAATTTATGTGATATTTATTGCGTTAATCGGGAGTTATCTGGCGGTAATTCTTACAGAAAGTATGAGTTTCACTTACTTCCAAAATTCTGTTTTAAGTTCAGTTGAATTTGGAGATCTTGTTCCTGGAGTTGCAAAAACATTTGTTTTTGGCTTTATAATCGGCATTGTTGGCGCTTATAAAGGATTTACTGCTCAGGGAGGAACAGAAGGCGTTGGTAAAGCATCTACTACATCAGTTGTTTTGGCAAGTTTATTGATTCTTTTAATAGATATTTTATTAGTTAAAATTACATTATGGTTATGGCCGACAATATAAATTATGTTGAAATAAATAATCTTTCCAAAAGATTTGACGACCTTGTTGTGCTCGATAATATATCGCTCAATGTTAAAAAAGGTGAAAATCTTGTTGTATTCGGCCGAAGCGGAACCGGAAAGAGTGTATTGCTGAAATGTATTATTGGTCTGCTTGAACCGGACAGTGGTGAAGTTTATGTAAAAAACAAAAATGTCTGGTCGCTAAAAAAGAAAAAACTCAACAAATTGAGAAAACATATCGGATTCTTGTTTCAGGGTGCAGCTTTGTACGATTCTATGACTGTACGTGAAAATCTTGAATTTCCTCTTAGAAGATATTTTAAGATGACGCAAAAAGAACTCGATCATAAAGTTCTGGAAACATTGGAACTTGTATCACTTGTTGAAGCTGTTGATAAAATGCCATCGGAGCTGTCCGGCGGTATGAGAAAAAGAATCGGACTGGCAAGATCGATTATCACGGATCCTGAACTTATGTTGTATGACGAGCCCACTACCGGCCTCGATCCCATAACAACAAAAGAGATCAGCGATCTTATACTTACGCTGCAAAATCATCTTAATATGACATCAATTGCAGTTACGCATGATCTTGTTTGTGCAGAAATTATTTCCGACAGAGCTATTTTTCTGAAGGAAGGAGATATAATTTACGAAGGAAAAATTGATCAGTTAACAAAATCGGAAGATCGCTTCCTGAAAAACTTCTTTTCAAAAGAAGTTATGAAATAATTGATTTATTGGAGTATTAAATGTTTAAAAATTTTAAAGGTGCACGACTCGGCCTTTTTGTATTTCTTGGTACGGCACTAATATTTCTGGCAATTTTTCTTGTCGGAAATAAAGATTCTCTCTTTTCTGATAAGATGAGTATGAAAGCTTACTTTTCAAATGTTGAAGGTTTAAGAACCGGAGCATCTGTAAGGTTAAGTGGTATGGATGTTGGGACCGTCAGCAGAATTGTACTTATTAAGAACGGTGAAAAAGCCAATGTTGAAGTTACTTTTGATGTAAGAAAAGAGATTTCTCATTTTGTACGACTTGATAGTGAAGCCTCAATTGAAACCGAAGGACTTGTTGGTGCAAAAATTTTGGCTTTAACCCCTGGTTCAACCGATTTTGAAATTGTAACAGAAGGAAGTGTTGTAAAATCAAAAGATCCGGTTAATATGGCTGAAATTATTGCCGAAACACAGGGAATTATCAAATATACAAAAGAGATCACAAAAGATTTTTCCGAAATAGTAGAAAAAGTAAATCAGGGAAAAGGCTCTATCGGTCTGCTGGTTAACGATGATCAGTTATATCACTCAACTGTAAAAATCACAAAATCTGCTGATAAAAGTCTTAACCTTATCACATCAAAACTTGATGAACTTTCCAGCTTTGTTGACGGACTTTCCCGCAACACAAACAGTGTTCTTGAAAAACTCGATACAACTATCGGCGATATAAGCTATATGATTGCCGATGTTAAAAAAGGTAAAGGGTTTGTAGGAAAAATGCTTACTGACGAAGCACCTTTTGATTCAATCAAAACAATTATCAATAACCTTGTAAATACAACGCAAAACACTCAGGCAGCAACAGCTTCATTTGCAGAAAATATGGAAGCTTTGAAACATAACTGGTTATTCAAAAGCTACTTTGAACAGCGCGGTTACTGGAACAAAGCCGATTATGAAAAAGAAATTGATAAAAAAATTGAAACTCTCAAGGCTCAAAACAAAGAACTTGAGATTAAGCTGAAAGCCTTACAGGAATTACAAGCCGAAACTGAAAAATAGATTAAATCCCGATTAATTCGGGATTTTTTATTTTCAGAAACCTCAAATAAGATCCCATTTTTTATTAAGTTTAAAGCTTAAAATTTAGAAGACTGCTATGGCGAAAAAAGAAAAAAAATATTCAAACGATAAAATTATTATAAAAGGTGCCAGAGAACATAATCTTAAAAATGTTGATCTGGAATTACCCCGTAATCACCTGATAGTTGTAACAGGTGTAAGTGGCAGCGGAAAATCTTCGCTTGTGTTCGATACTGTTTACGCCGAAGGACAGCGCCGCTATGTTGAAAGTTTATCATCATACGCGCGGCAGTTTCTTGAAAGAATAAACAAGCCGGATGTTGATTTCATATATGGAATTTCACCTGCAGTTGCTATTGAACAAAAAACAGGTTCCAGAAATCCCCGATCTACGGTTGCAACTGTTACCGAAATTTATGATTATCTTCGTCTGCTATACGCACGCGTAGGAAAAACAATATGTTATTCCTGCGGTAAAGAAGTAAAAAAAGATACAACTACAACCGTATCAAACTGGCTTGAAGAACAGGAAGACGGCGGAAAATTTTATCTTGGATTCCCTCTCCATTTCCACGAAGGAAAAACCGTAAAAGAAGAACTTGAACTTCTGAGAAGAAGAGGATTTTTCAGAATTTTCTATAAAGATCGACTTGTTGATCTGAATGAAGAAAATATCTCACCGCGCAGTAAAAAAAATATTTTTGCTGTTGTGGATCGTATAAAAATTAAAAAAGGAAAAGTAAGAGAAACACTTGCAGATTCTATTGAAACAACATTTAAAGAAGGTGAAAGCAGATTAGTAATAATTAATGCCGTCACAAACGAAGCGAAATTATTTAATAAGTTTTTTGAATGTTGCGACATAAGATATGAAGAACCGGAACCCCGCTTTTTCTCTTTTAACAATCCTTTTGGTGCCTGTCCCGTTTGTCAGGGATTCAGTAAAACCATCGGAATTGATAACAATCTGGTAATTCCGAACCCGAAACTCACACTTTCGGAAGGAGCAATTGCTCCCTGGCGCTCTGTTAAATATAGTAAACACCTGCGCGATCTTGTAAGAATTTCCAAACCAAATAATATTCCGCTTGATGTTCCATTTGAAAATCTTACCGAACAGCAAAGAGATTTTATATTTAAAGGAACCACAGGTTTTGTGGGAATTGACGGCTTCTTTGCAAAGCTTGAACAAAAGACCTATAAAATGCATATAAGAGTGCTCCTGAGCAAATACCGCGGTTATACGACTTGCAACGCCTGTAAAGGTCACAGACTCCGCAGAGAGGCTCTGCAAGTGAAAATTAATGATATTTCAATTGCCGAAATGGTTCAGTTCTCAATTGAACAGGCTCAAGAGTTTGTGAAAAAAATAAAACTCAGCGATTATGAGAAAAAAGTGGGCGGCGGTGTTTTAAAAGAGATTCAAAAACGACTTGCTTTTCTGAATGATGTCGGACTCGGTTATCTTACTCTCGACAGAATCAGTTCAACTCTTTCAGGCGGAGAAACCCAGCGAATCAATCTGGCAACTTCCCTTGGTTCCGCCTTAATGGGCACTCTTTATGTTCTTGATGAACCGAGTATTGGTCTGCACCCGCGCGATAATGAGCGACTCATAAACATTCTGAAATCACTTCGCGATCTTAAAAATACGGTTCTGGTTGTTGAGCACGACTCAGAAATGATGAAAGAAGCAGATCTGATAATTGATATGGGTCCGAAAGCAGGAACTTTTGGTGGTGAAATTACAGCAGTTAATAATTATAAAGCTTTTCTGAAAGAACCAAAATCACTTACTGCAAAATACCTGAATGGTGATCTGGAAATTCCTCTTCCTGAAGAGCGTAAGATTGAAAAAACAAAAGAGATTATCATAAAAGGAGCTTCCGAAAATAACCTTAAAGAAGTTGATGTTGAAGTTCCTCTTCACAAATTTGTAGTTGTAACAGGTGTAAGCGGTTCCGGGAAAAGTACACTCATTCACGACGTTTTATACGGCGGACTTGCAAAACTTAAAGGAATGAATCCTCCTAAAATTGGTGCTTACAGATCAATTGAAGGAATAAAACATATAGATGAAATCGAAATTGTGGATCAATCGCCAATTGGTAAATCTCCACGCTCAAACCCGATCTCGTACATAAAAGGATTTGAAAAAATACGCGAACTTTTTGCAGCAACTCCACAGGCAAAATCGCGCGGACACAAACCCGGTTATTTCAGTTTTAATGTTCCGGGTGGAAGATGCGAAACCTGTTCAGGTGAGGGTTTTGTAAAAATTGAAATGCAATTTCTTGCAGATTTATTTTTAGAATGTGAAGATTGTAAAGGAACAAGGTATAAAAAAGAAACTCGCAACATTACCTATAAAGGAAAAAATATTGTTGACGTACTTGATATGACGGTAGATGAAGCAATTGAGTTTTTCAGTTCCGATCCTAAAATTCTGAATTATCTTAATGTACTTGCCGATGTTGGTTTGGGCTACATAAAACTTGGTCAGCCTTCAAATACACTTTCAGGCGGTGAAGCTCAGCGTATTAAGCTCGCAAAACATTTATCGGCACAAAAGAAAACCAGACACACACTTTTTATTTTTGATGAACCGACAACCGGTCTTCATTTTCATGACATCAGTAAACTTTTGAATTGTTTTAATATGCTTATAAAGCACAACAATTCAGTTGTAATTATTGAACATAATCTGGATGTTATCAAGTGTGCTGATCATATAATTGATCTGGGTCCTGAAGCGGGTGATAAAGGAGGAATGATCATTGCAACCGGAACTCCCGAAGAAATTGCAAAAAATAAAAAATCTCACACAGGAAAGTTTTTGAAAAAAATTGTTTGATGTGAAGGAAGTTAAACTTTATCTCAGGTTAAGTTTAACTTCTTTTTTTGATGATTTATATTTTATCTTTAACACCGAATAGTTTGTATCAGGAAGCTGCATTACATTTTTTCCGCTGTTAATAAATTCTGAAAAAATCAAAACTTCCTCTTCTCCGGCAACGTGATAAACTTCTATTAACTCTGATTTTTTGATATTTAATAATAATTTCAGTTTACCGTCACTCTCTTTTACGAGTCTGGGTTTTACAAAATCTTCACTCAGTTTCTGTAACTCTTCCAATCTGCCGGGATATACCTTTACTTCATTACTTATTTCTTCAGATAAATTATAAATTCTGTCCATAGCTCTTAAAGAGAATTTATAACTGAGCTGTTTAGGGTTTTTGATATTCAGAATAACAGATGTTTTATCGGCCGGAACCGTGATAACAACATCATCCATTGTGAAATTTTTTCCTGAAGATTTCACCAACAGATAATATCCGTGATTAAAATTTTCATTCTTATTCCAGTGAAACTTCACAAGATTTTTTTCTTTATCAAGAAAATCGTAATTCAGTTCCATATTAAGTGAAGGCATTTCACTTTTTAACCAGGGCATTTCAGAAGGAAGCGAGTTGTGCTCAAAAAGCGGTTTGTCATAATCAGCTATATTTTGATATCTGAAAAAAGCTACTCCGTCAGCATTTTTATTTCTGGAAACATCGATCAATTCCTGAATCTCTTTTTTCACTTCCGGTTTGTAAGCTGCAATTCCCAAAATAACTTTTCTGTCCCCTGCTCTCTCTTTCCAATCTTCGGCAAGAAGATCAAATTTAGGATTGTTTTCCAGATTCCAGTAAATCTGAGGAACGATGTAATCTATATATTTTTCATCAAGCCATTTTCCAGATTCCTGATAAACATCATAATATCCCTGCATACCGGAAGCATTTGGTTTATTTTTATGAATCCCGATCGGAGTAACACCAATTTTTACATCATCTCTAATCAGTTTTGATCTGATATATAAAACCTGCAGAAACTTGTTTATGTTTTCTCGTCTCCAGTCATCTCTATCAAGTTCAGATTCAGATTCAGATTTTTCATAAGTATCTGCATCATTAAAATCTTTTCCCGGATAGCGCATAAAATCAAGATGCAGTCCGTCAACATCATATTTTTCAATTATTTCGGCAAATAAATCTATAAGATAAGCTCTGGCATTAAAAACTCCGGGATTCAGCCATCCTTGTGTTTTATCGCCATAACCTTTTGAGATAATCCATTCCGGTTTTTTGTTGTAAAGATGTTTTGGGTTTTCGAGATCAATTCCTGCTTCACTTGCATAGCATCTCATCACATTTACCCAGGCGTGAATTTGGAGTCCTCGTTTACGTGCTTCCTGAATTGCAAATTCAAGTGGATCGTAAGAAGGTTTTTCTTCAAAGCTTCCGGTTAAAAAGAAAGGATAATCTTCGTAAGATGAATTAAACAGAACGGTTCCGCTGCTTCTTACCTGAAAATAAACAGTGTTTAATTTGAGAAATTTAATTTTATCAAAAATTTCTATTAATGCTTTTTTCTGAGCCTCGGCATCAAAAGTCTTGGGAGGCCAGTCCAGCTGAAAATTTGTAGTAACCCAGACGGCTCTGGTTTCTCTTTCACGGTTTTGTGAAAATAGCGAAATCGTAAGACACAAAAATATAAGAAGCAGGTGAGATTTATTCATAATAATCCGGTTCATACAAAAAGATTAATTCCGTTTTCAAGTGAATAGATAACATCTTCTTTTGAAGCAGTTACATCAATTAAAATATTTCCGGTTGTAACAGGCAGCACAAATTTAATTTTGTTATCTCTGTTTTTTTTGTCTCGGTTCATCAATGCGAAAAGTTTTTTAATATCAAAAGTTTCGATTTCGATGAATTCTCTGAATTTAACCAGCAGAGATAAATATTTCTCAAGGAGTTTATCGTCGAAATAGCCGAGTTTATTGGCAAGATAACAAGCACAGGTAATACCAACAACAACTGCCTGTCCATGTTTAATTTTATGATTCTGTTCCACTTCAATTGCATGAGCAAATGTGTGTCCCAGATTAAGTAATTTTCTTATTCCGTTTTCTTTTTCATCGGCAATTACAACGGAAGCTTTATAATTAACCGAGACAGAAATAACTTTCTGAAGGAAAGCTGCATCCAGAGAAATTATTTTTTCAAAATTTTTGTTTATATAACTGAAAAATTTATCGTCAGTCAGTAAAGCATATTTAGCAATTTCACCTAATCCGCAAATAATTTCTTCTTCAGGTAAAGTGTTAAAAAATTCCGTATCAATTAAAACCATTTCAGGCTGATGAAAAGCACCGACAATATTTTTTGTGTTGTCAAAATTAATTCCAGTCTTTCCTCCAACTGAGCTGTCAACAGCTGCTAAAATTGTTGTAGGAACCTGTACAAAAGGAATTCCGCGCATATAGGTTGCAGCAACAAAACCGGCTACATCGCCTAAAATACCGCCCCCTATTGCAATTATAAGAGTATCGCGGCCAAACTGTTTTGCAATAAGTTTGCTATACAGAGAATTAACTGTTTCGAAACTTTTTGTTTTTTCTGTAACTTTTACTTTTTGGACAAAACATTTTTCAGGGTAGTCAGAAAAGAGGTCATCAATTTGGGATTTATAGATTTTGAAAACATTTGAATCAACAATCACAAAAAGGTTTTTGTGAGTTTTCAGTTTTTTTATCTCTTTCAAAAGATCAGGAAAAACTTTTTTTCCTGTTTTAACAGTATAAGGATTTTCAGGTAATTCTATTTTTATATTTTTCATTATACTTTCCGTATGTTTTCCAGATTTATAAGCCTCTTCTTTTTAACTCTCTGGCAATTGTGTCAACGGTAATTCCAAGCGGCTTATCTTCAGATTCAACTACCATATCTGCGAGTCGGTAGTATTTCTCTCTTTCATCCAATATTTCAAGAATTCTCTCTATAAAATCTTCTTTTGGTTTTTCTTCTAATACAAGGTCACGAAAAAGTGGTCGGTCGATTTTATTTTTGATTCTTTTATAAATCATTTCGGGTGAGACTTTCAGGTAAATTATTTTACCGGACTGTTTCATAATTTCAACATTTTTTTCGTTGGCCATTGTTCCGCCGCCGAGTGCAATAATTGTATTATGTTCTGCAGAAAGTTTATCAAGAGTTGCGGTTTCAAGTTCTCTGAAATATTTTTCACCTTTTGCTTTAAATATTTCGACAACTGTCATACCTTCCAGTTCTTCAATTACATCATCCAGATCATAAAAATTCCAGCCTAAAGTATTGGCTAAAATAGGTCCGATAGTACTTTTCCCGCAAGTCATAAATCCGGTTAGATATAATCTTTCAGTCATTCTCTTCTATTTTACTATAATGTAAGTAGTGAATATAAAAAAACTTAAACTTTTAGTTTAAAAAAAAGCGGTTAACCAAACCTGAGTTCAATTAACCGCCGGAGTAAAAATCTATTTTCTATCTGAAGAATTGATATCTGTTATCTTCAACATCTATTTCTTTTTTAGCCTGAGCTAACCATTCTCTGAAATAGTTGTTTTTCTTTGAGCTTACAAGCTGAGTTTTTAACCCGCCTTTTTGCACATTAAAGTTAGTTTCATCAAAAGGAGTTCTTGAAGTTACTTTAATTAAATAAGCACCCATATTACCCTGAACAGGGCCGGAAACTTTATTTAATTCAGCAGTTAATGCAGCTTCAGAAACCGCAGCTTCTCTTCCGATACCAACTATTGTGTTCATACCGTCAAATTTTTCAACAGTTGTTACAAATGCCTGTGGGAAAACAACTTTGGCATCATCCATATTGCCAGAACCTTCAATTCCTTTTTTGATAAGTTCAGCAAGTTCAACTGCTTTTGCTATTTTCTTTTCGCGAATAACAGCACTTTTGATTGATCCTTTTGACTCTTCAAAACTTCTGTATCCTTCTGCAATTTCTTCTGTTACAGTTGCAACAACATAATTTCCGTTAACTGTAAATGCAGGAGAAATTGAACCGATACCGTTTTCAAAAGCAAATTTAACTAATGCCATATTGTATCCGATACCAGGCACAAAACCTGATGCTTCGGCAAACTGCATTGATTCAATTGCTGTATATTTAAGTTCTTCAACTTCTTTATCAAAACCATATTTATCAGCTAGGAAAGAAAAATCATTTGCTTTTTCGTGAAGTCTGTCAGTAGTAGTACCGGAAACTTCAATTTTATTAACAATTTGTTCAACAACAAATGCTTTGCTTGTTTTTTCTGTTACTTTAATTATGTGATAACCGAATTGAGTTTTAACCGGTCTGGTTACTTTGTTAACTTTTGCTTTTTTACAAGCTTTCCAGAAATCTTCAACCATTCTTCCTTCCTGGAACCAACCTAAATCTCCGCCTCTGCTTGCAGAACCGTCCTGACTTTTAGCTTTTGCCAATTCTTCAAAATCAGCGCCACTTTTCAACTGGTTGTAGATGTCATTAGCTTCTTTTTTAGCTTTTGCATCAGAACCTTTAATCAGAATGTGAGATGCTTTTACCTGAAGCTGAGATTTTGTTTTATCAAGCAAGTTGTAAAGGATATATCCTTCTCTTGTTAAAACAGGGCCAACAACGTTATTTTTATCGGCTTTAACAAGTGCATCTACAGATTGGGTAGGTAACTGGCTTATTGAAAGCGTATCAACTGAGTATGGTTTGTTTGAATAAATTTCAACATAGGTTTTGAAATTTCCAGGTTCAGCAGTTAATTTCTTTTTATGGTCAAACATATTTTCTTTCACGTAGTTTGTATCAGCTGCAGAAGCTTCTTTACGGAAGAAAACATATTTAATTTTTCTGGATTCGTGAATTTTGTAGCTTTCTTTATTTTTATTGTAATAATCTTTAAGATCGCTGTCATTATAAGTGATGGCAGAATCGTTAACTGAGTTAGTGCTTACTCTTACAAATTCAGCAGCCATTTCAGTATTTCTTCTCAAAAAGTTTTCTTTAACTTCTTCATCAGTAACGTTAATTGATGCAGTAAGATAATCCATCAATTTTTCACGTTTCTTTTCTTCTCTTATACCTTCTTCAATTGAAATTAATAATTGTTTGTTTCTAGGATCTTTAAGAGCAGTTTCATAAAGAGTTCTGTTAAAGTTACCTGTTGAATCGACAAA
Source organism: Rhodothermaceae bacterium (assembly GCA_041725875.1). Taxonomy (GTDB): domain Bacteria; phylum Bacteroidota; class Ignavibacteria; order Ignavibacteriales; family Melioribacteraceae; genus JBGRQB01. The sequence continues at coordinate 12,992 of JBGRQB010000017.1, read as the reverse complement.
ATCTCTTTTTAAATATTCAGGAGGATTGTCACCCATTATGGCATCATAAATTTCTTCGTCAGTAACAACAATTCCATACTCTTCAATTTTGTTTTCCAAAACTCTCTGAGTAATGAACTGATCCCATACCTGGTTTCTTATCATCGGTCTTCTGTTAGGGTCAACTTCTCTGCCCTGCTGTGCAGCCAATTGTTTTTCGTAATTGTCAACAGCCTGAGCAAATTGAGGATAACTGATTTCGATTCCATCAATACTACCAACATTGTTGCTTCTAAGTCCTATTACCTGATCCAGTTTTGAATCTGATAAAATCATAAACACAACAAATAATCCACCGACCGTAATAATAAACCAAGGAGCTAAACTCCGCATCTTAGCCATCATACCCATAATGGTCTAATACCTCCAATTAAAGATTTGAAATAATTCAGAATTCAAAAATAGAGGAAGAATCGCTTAAAAGCAATGATTTTTTTGGACGAAGATATGCTCCGGCAGAATAAATTAAACTAAACGATCTAGTTGAAGATTATAGTAAATTTAGTTCCTTCACCTTTTTTGCTTTTAACAGAAATTGTAAGGTTGTTTATTTCGGCATAAGCTTTAACAACTGCTAATCCTAGTCCGTTTCCGTCATATTTCCTTGTATACCCTGTTTCTTCCTGGGTAAAGTTAGAAAAAATATGTGGTAAGAAGTTCTCATCTATACCAATGCCAGTGTCTATTATTTCAACCCGAAGTTTCCTTTCCGGCGTATAATCAACTATTATGTCAATTTTTCCGAACTCGGTGTACTTAATGGCATTTTCAATGAGATTTATAAATACCTGATTAAGTGAGCAGAAATCTGCTTCAACAGCCGGAGAGACTGCATTATCAATTAGGGAAAGGGCCAGACTTTTTTCGGATGCTTTTATCACATATCTTGATATCAGCGGACGAATAATATCTGATACAAGTGAAATTTTTGTGTATTCCGGTTTGTAATCACCTTTTTGAATACCGGCAGTATTTAATATTAAATCAAAAGTTCTGATTAATCTTCTGCCGCCTCTGTCTATCATTTCAAAACATTCGGCAATTTCAGAAGTGATATTTTCTTCGATTTCACTTTTTATAAGATTACTAAAGCTTAATATTGCATTCAACGGCGTTCTTATTTCGTGCGACATTTGGGAGAGAAATGCTGATTTTGTTTTTTCAGATTCTATTGCTCTGTTTCGGGCATCAATTAATTCTTCTTCATAAATTTTTCTTTCAAGCACTCTGGATAACTGAGTTGCTATAAAATCCATAATCTGCTTTTTCGATTCACAATAGGCATTTATATCTGTGTAACTCTGTAATATAATTACGCCAAAATTTTTCCCTTTTGCAGTAAGAGGAACCGATAAAACAAGTTGAGGAATAGTGGTAAGAGGAAGTATTTTTTCTTCTTCTATTAATTTCTCAATCTGTTTTTTAACAATAAGTTCGGAGTTTCTTCTGTTTTCAAGGTATTCAATAAAACCGATCTGTTCTTTGTTGAAGCTTTCCGAATCCTGTAACTGATTTTCATAGGAATTATACTCAACAAGATGTTTTCCGTTTTTATCTTTCCTTGAAATTAAAAGATTGTCCGCCGGCATAATTGTAGAAATCATATCGTGAACTTTAGAATAAATTTCCTGCAGATCGTCTGTGTTATGAACAATCTGAGAAATACGAAACAAAATAGATTTGATATATTCGCCGTTTGTCATAGTAGATGCGTCAGTAAATGAGGTTAATCTATATTTAATAAAATCTGAGTCATTAAACTTTACATTTGTTTCTCTGGTAGTAACTTTTACGTTTTCTTTTGTGTAGATGTGAGATTCTTTCTTAATAAAGATATCATTCAAAATAAAATCTTCGTGATCTTTAAGAGCTTTGGTTCTATCCTCTTCTCCCACAAGAATTGTGAAGCTTTTATTAACTAATTCCTTTTTTTCGAATCCTGTTAAACTGCAAAAAGCGTTGTTTACCGTTACAATTATTCCGTCGCTATCAGTAACACATAATGCCAGGTCAGTAGTTTCAAAAATCGGGATAGGCAATGATTTTCTGATTTTGTTAATTAAGTATGAATCTCTGTACATTTTCCTTCCTGAAAAAATTGTCTCTAATTTTCGAGATTTAGGAGGTTATTTTAATTGCGCCAGATCACAACTTTTTATTGAAATTGTTATCTGTTCCTGCTTAATCCCAAAATTTCAATTCGTACCAGGAGTGTCAAATACAATGCCAACAGCTAATTCTTTGAAATAAGCTGTTTTTGAGGGTTTTTAAAGGTAGTGATGTATCATTTTGAGAAGGAAATACTTTTTGTAACAGCAAATTATACCGCTAAATGTTGCAATTTTCACTTGAAGCACTTTTTTCCGGTTTAATTATCGAGGCTATTACAGGCATAGAATTATCTTGTTTAAATATTTTACCATAAAGAAATATTATCCCGTAATATAACGCTGTTGAAACAGCGCCTAAAAGAAAGGCATATGCTTCGGTTTTTGGTAATTCCGAAAATAGTTCCATTCCGGTTAAAATACCGCCAACCAATATAATAAGGGGGACTCCGTAAAGCAGCAGACTGGCTTTAAACAGTGTGGAGCCCCCAATCTTAAATCTAATTTTGTCGCCCGGTTTAACACCAAGCGGATCAACAACAGTGAGTAATCTTGAATCATCCTTAGGCTTACAAAAAGCTCTTGCATTACAGGCTTCGCAATCTCCTCCTTCAGTTACATCTATGTGAGCATAACCTTCTTCTATGGAAACTACAAATCCTTCTTCAAAAACTTCTTCTTTACCAATTGTATTTAATTCCTGATCACTCATATATTTCCTGTTTTAAGCTTCCGATTTTTCTTCGGTTACTTCTTCTTTTATTTCTTCTTCAATTACTTCAACTCTGCGGTTGCTGATAAAATCAATTGCTTTTGTAGGGCATTTTGCAACTGGTATTAAATCATTATTAACTGTATCGTGATTAATTACTGCAAGGCCGTTATCAATTGCAATTCCGCCTTCTGACGGACGGGCACATATACCGCAACCAATACAGGCAACTTTACACACCTGTTTAGATGTTTTTGGATCGTCATGGTTTCGGCAATATACATGTAATTCTCTGTCAATAGGATGCATTTCAATTATGTTTCTCGGACAAGCTTTCATACAAGCCTGACAACCGGTACATAATTCATCAACAACTTCCGGCAAACCGTTTTCATTCATAAATATTGCGTTAAAGTTACAAGCGTCAACACAATCGCCGCCGCCCAGACAACTATATGTACAAGCTTTATTTCCGCCTGATACAAATACCTGAGCACTACATTTTGTCGGGCCGTCATAATTTGCATCTTTAAGAGCTGCTTCATTATGGCCGCCGCTGCAAAGAATTCTTGCAACCATTTTAACACTTGATCCGGCATCAACGCCCATAATTTTTGCTAATGCTTCAGCGCAATCAGGACCGCCAACAGGGCATCCGTTAACTTCGGCTTTACCGTCAACAACGTTAACAGCAAAATCATAACATCCCGCTTTACCGCAGGCACCGCAATTGGCGCCCGGCAAAGCATCGTTTACTTTACCAATTAATGGATTTTCTTCTACTCTAAGTTTTTTATCTGCAATAGCAAGTCCGCCGGCAAACAGGAACCCGAGTCCGCCCATAGTTGCGATTGCTATTAAAAATGTCAATTCCATTTTTTACCTCATTGTGATTAAATACTTGTGATTACACTGAAATCATTCCAGAGAATCCCATAAAAGCCAACCCAAGGATACCTGCAACAATCATTGTAATTGCAGCACCGCGGAAAGGTCTTGGAACATCTGCTAAATCAAGTTCTTCACGAATTCCGGCCATTATTACAATAGCCATAGTAAAGCCGGCTCCGGCACCAATACCGTAAACAATACCTTGTACAAATGAGTATTCTTTAAGTACTATAAAAAGTGCAAGACCCATAATTGCGCAGTTTGTTGTAATAAGAGGTAAAAATATACCTAACGCGCTATATAAAGGCTGAGATACTTTTTTAATCAACATTTCAACAAGCTGAACCAGTGAAGCAATCACAAGGATAAAAGATACATACTGTAAAAATTCCAATTCAAAAGGAACCAGAATCATATGGTAAATTAACCAGGTTACGATTGCTGTAATTGTCATCACAAATGTTACTGCCATACCCATTGAGCTGGCAGATGAAATTTTATTCGAAACCCCTACAAAAGGGCAGATTCCCAAAAAGTATTGTAATACAAAGTTGTTTACAATTGCAGCTGAGAAAAATATTAATATAAGTTCCATTTACGCCGCCTCCTGACTATTTAATTTTGCAGCTTTTTGTCTTTCAAGTGCTTCTCTCATTTCTCTGGCTTTTTCCTTGTCTTCTTTTCTTTGCTCAAGAATATTTGTTCCGCCAAGTAAAAGTCCTAAAGTTAAGAATGCACCTGCAGGAAGAATCATAACCAACCAGGGAGTAAATACAGCTTCAGGTAAAATCATTATACCAAATAATTTACCAGAACCAAGTATTTCTCTTATTCCGCCTAAAGTTGCAAGTGTTATTAAAAATCCGGTTCCCATTCCTAAACCATCTATAAGTGATCTTAAAGGATTGTTTTTTGATGAAAACGCTTCCTGGCGACCAAGAATAAGGCAGTTTACAACAATCAACGGAATGAAAGGGCCTAATGATTTACTTAAAGCAGGAAATTTAGCTTTCATTACAATATCAACTATTGTTACAAACGTAGCAATAATTACAATGTAAGAAGCAATACGAACCTGCGTAGGTATAAGCTTTCTGATTGTAGAAATAATCATACTTGAAAAGATTAATACAAATGTTGTTGCAAGAGCCATTGCTATTCCGTTTTCAGCAGAAGTTGTTACTGCAAGAGTAGGACAAAGACCAAGCAACTGTTTTAACACCGGGTTGTTTTTCCAAACACCCTTCATATATTCAGCAGCAAGTGTTATTTTTTTACTCATTGTTACCTCCCAGTTCTTTAATTGAACGGAGTTTTTTTAATCCATCATTAACTATTGCAACCAATGCTTTTGATGAAATAGTTGCACCTGTTTTTGCCTGGATTTCATTAGGTTTTGTTGAAGCACCTTCTTTTACCCATCCGACTAACGGATCGGCAATCAATTTTTTGAACTGATCTGTAAATTTTGTCTTCTGTGTTACTTCAGTTCCAAGACCAGGAGTTTCAGATTGATCAAGTACTGTTAAATTAACCAATTCTTTCATATCTGGTTTAACGCCAAACATTAGTTTTATTTTTCCCTGAAAACCATTGCCAACTGCAACAGCAGCATAACCAATTAGTTTTGAATCTTGAGAAAAAACTTTATAAACTTCCATCTCATTAGTTTCTACTCTTTCTCTGGTAATAGTTTCAGGCTGAACAACCTTAATTGCATTTTCAGTTTCTATTCTGGCATTTTCCTTTATTAAAGGATCTGCCCAGTCCCAAATACTATTTAACACACCGCCGGAAACCACACCAACGATTGTTAAAGTAATAAGCATTCTAACAACTAAATTCATTATTTCACCTCCCCGAAAATTCTTGGGCGAGTATATCTATTTATTAATGGAACAAGTGCATTCATAAATAAGATTGCATACATAACACCTTCAGGCAAGCCGCCAAACAGACGAACAAGAACAACCATCAGTGCTATTCCCATACCAAAAATCCAGCTTCCAGTTGCTGAAATTGGAGAAGTTACCCAGTCACTGGCCATAAATAAAGCACCAAACATAAAACCACCGGCAAACAGATGGTAAACCGGAGTAGGGTAAATAGCCGGATCAATTAACCAGAAAATTCCGCCAAACAGAATAACACCTACCATCATTGAAAGAGGCACTCTCCAGTTAACAATACCAACTGCAATTAAAAATGCACCGCCTATAAACACTGCAAGTGTTGATGTTTCACCCATACAACCGCCTGTATTTCCAAAAAACATATTGGAAACATCTGCAAATACTTTATCAAATTTTGAAGATGCAAGAGGAGTTGCCGTAGATGTGGCATCAAGTGCAAATGAAGTTTTGCTCCAGGTTGTCATTGGTACAGGAAAAGCAGCCTGTAAAAATGCACGTCCAACCAAAGCAGGATTGAAAACATTAAATCCCAATCCGCCAAAAATTTCTTTACCAAGTGCAATAGCTACAATTGAACCTAAAGCAGTAGAAGTTAAAGAAAAGTTTGGAGGTAAAATCAGTGCAAGCAGCAAACCGGTAATAACCCCGCTACCATCCCAGATAGTAACCTGCTGGTTTCTGATTTTTTTTATAACAGCTTCAGTTCCAACCGCAAACCCAACTGCAACAGCCATTACAACCAACTGGTAAATCCCGAAAAATACAACTGCTGAAATAACAGCAGGGATTAAGGCTGCAACAACCATCCACATAGATGTTTTTGTTGACCATTTTGAATGAATATGCGGCGAACTGGCCAAGTCCAATTTTATTGAATTTTCAGTTCCCATTTTATCTCAATTTTATTTCTGTTTACAAATTAATTAGATTAAGAGCTTTTACGTGCTCTCTGCATTTTAATCACTTCAGATTTTCCGAAACGGATCCATTGAACCAAAGGAATATTTGCCGGACAAGTAAAAGTACAGGTTCCGCATTCCATACAAGTGGTAATGTTATAATTTTCCGCATCTTCAAATCTCTCAAGCTGAGAAAATCTGGAAAGTTTTGTTGGTACAAGTCCCAACGGACAATGATCAACACATTTTCCACATTTAACGCAGTTTGTTTCAACTGTTCCGTTAATTTCTTCTTTTGTTAAAGCCAAAATACCGGAAGTTGCTTTTGTAACAGGAGCTGTTAAATCATATTGTGCAACGCCCATCATTGGGCCGCCGACAACAATTTTTGCAGCTTCTTCAGTTACTCCGCCACAATAGTTTATAACTTCCTGTACAGGAGTTCCTACTTTTACAAAAAGATTTTTAGGTTCTTTTATACCTTTTCCGGAAACTGTTAAAGCTGCCACTGTTTGAGGCAAACCATTAACAACAGCATCGTGAACGGCAATAGCAGTACCTATATTCTGAATTACGGCACCTACATCAAGAGGAAGTTTACCCGGAGGCACTTCTTTTCCTGTTGCAGCTACAATCAGCATTTTTTCAGCTCCCTGAGGATATTTGGTCTGAAGTGGAACAACAGAAATATCAGGTTCGTTTTTTACAGCATCTTCCATCACTTTAATTGCTTCAGGTTTGTTAACCTCAATACCAATCATACCTTTTGTGATGCCAAGAGCTTTTGTAATTAATTTTAATCCGGAAATAATTTCATTTGGATATTCAAGCATAAAGCGGTAATCGCGTGTAAGATAAGGTTCACATTCGCAACCGTTTAATATTACTGCATCAATCTGCTTCCCTTCCGGGGGCAATAATTTCACAAACGTTGGGAATGCTGCACCACCCTGGCCAACAATACCCGCGCTTTTTACTCTCTCTCTAATTTGATCCGGAGTGACAGTTTCAGGATTCAATTTTTCAAAAACTTCAGCTTCTTCCCCTTCACCGGCTTTAATGATAATCGCTTCTTTAGGATTACCACTAACATTCGGATTTGAAGCTATTTTGAAAACTTTACCTGAAACAGAACTGTGGATAGGTGATGAGATAAATCCATCTTGCTCGGCAACTACCTGTCCCACTTTAACTTCTTCAGCTTTTTTTACGGTAATTTTTGCTGGTTTACCAATGTGCTGGGAAAGCGGGATAATTATCTGAGAAGGGTCAGGCATAGTTTCAAATGCCTTGTTCTCTGATAATTCTTTTGCTTCGGGCGGATGTACCCCACCTTTGAACGTCTTAAATTTGCTAAATAGTCCCATTTTCGGCTCAGATATTTTATTATTAATTTTTCGAAAAACTCAGCTGAAAATATACCATTTATCATACCAAAAGGGCAAAAAAAAATAACAAAAACTTAAAGTTTGATTTTTCGCCATTTTTGCAAGGTTTTCAGATCTTAGTCAGATTTAACCATCTTTTTTTATTATCGTTTATGGTAAATTCCCTTTTCAGAAAGGAGAAAAAGAAGATAAAACTCTCGGATTAACCCGTTATAACAGTCTTATATAAGGATACTTTTCTTTATTAAATCGGTTTTTAAGATAAACAAAGTCCTCCGGGGAAGGAGGACTTTTGAGAGATTGTAGGTGAATCTATTTAGCACTTCTGTGCGTAGCATCTTCCATTTCAGGAACAGGAACAGTTTTTGGTCTTGCATCTTTAAGCATTTTCATTGCTTCTTCAACTGCTCTTTTTAACTGTGGATCAACACCTTTTGCAAGTTGTGTAGGATCGTCATCCACATAAATATCCGGTTCAACGCCCCAGCTTTCAGGGAACCATTTACCATGGTAATCGTAGATACGTCCGCCAGGAACCGTAATTCCGCCGCCGTCCATTAATCTGTGTCCGGTAGCTGGTCCAATCAATCCGCCGGCTGTTCTTGTACCAACAATTTTACCAACTTTCTGATCTTTAAATACGTAAGGGAAAGCATCACCGCCGGAAACTGCCCAGCCGTTAATAAGCATTACTTTCGGACCAGTATTAGATTTATCAAACGAAGTCCATACATCACCGTTTCTTCTTGAAATCAAATGTCCCGGTTTTCTTGTAAGTAATTCTATAAATCTGTCAGGCAACTGACCACCGCCGTTAAAGCGTTCATCAACGATAAATCCTTTTTTATCTAGCTGACCATAATATTGACGGATTAATTCTGTCTGGCCTCGGCCGCCGGTATTTGGCATATAGATATAACCAATTTTTCCACCGGATAGTTTTTCAACCATTTTTCTGTTGTTGTTAACCCATTCGTTGTATCTTAAACCGTTTTCTCTTCTCATTGTTTTAACAAGAACTTTTTTAGCACCTTCCATTGTTGGTTTACTGTTAACAGTTAATTCAACAACTTTGTTTGAAACTCCTTCAAAAGCAGCATAAGGTTCTTTGTTAATATCTATTTCAATTCCATTGACAGCAAGGATATAATCACCTTCTTTAACTTTCACACCAGGAAGTTTAAATGGTGAGCGAACATCATTATCCCAATCTGCACCGTCGATAATTTTCTTAATTCTGTATGCACCATTTGCAAGTTCCCAATCAACTCCTAACAAACCTACGCCCTCATATTTTCCTCTTTCGGTCTGGCCACCGAAAACATAGGTGTGAGATGAATTCAATTCGGCAATCAAATTACCCATTACAAAATTAACATCCCATCTGGTAACTGCATCTTCAAGAAGTTTGCCGTAATTTTCTTTCATCTGATCCCAGTCAACTCCCTGCATATTTCCATCGTAGAAGAAATCTCTGTATCGACGCCAAACATCGGTAAACATTTCTTTCCACTCTTCGCGAGGAACAACTGTCATAATCATATCAGAAGTTTTTATCGGCTTTTTAAGTTTTTGCTTTGGAGCAATTTTGGCAACGTGGAATTGTCCGCGTCTGTCCATAACAAATATTTGCTTACCATCTGCAGTTACTTCAAAACCTCTTACACCATTAAGAACATTCTGGCTTTTTCTTGCTTTAAAATCGTAGTAATTAACTGATGTTGATCTGCTTCCTGAACCGCTGTTTGGATATTTGCTGTATAAAAGTTTTCCTTTTACAGCAGCAAGATTTCCATATCTGCCCGGAGTGGATACTAAAACAACTAATCTGTTTTCAAATCCGTCCAGATCAATTTTTAATTCTTTTTTATCTTTTTTCTTGGCGTCTTTCTTTTTGTCGCCTTTTTTCTTTTTATCTTCTTTTTTGATTTTCACTTCGTCGTTGCGAGGTGCAAGCGGAGAAGGAACATCTTTTCTTAATGAAACAGCTACAATCTGACTTGAATTAGGATAGATCCAGGTAGCATCAAGTGAGCTGTAAACCGGACTCAAAGAACGGTTTGAAACAAAGTATAAATATTTTCCTGCAGGATCAAAAACAGGATTGTTATCAGCATAAAATCCGCTTGTAACCTGATATTTTTCAGCTTTTTCCAGACTGTATAAGAAGATTGCTGTCTGTTTATTTTCAATCTGCTTTGTATAAGTGATCCATTTACTATCAGCTGACCAGTCAATACTGAATCCCTGAAGTGCAGGGTGAGTAAGACTGTACTGTCTGTCAACTTTTGTTAATTCATCTTCTTCAATATCGTAAATCATCATATAATTCTGATTTTCTATGAAGAATATTTTTTTGCTGTCAGGTGACCAGATTGGCTGATATCTGAAACCTTTGCCAAGATCTGTTAACTTTTTCTCTTCACCGGAACCGTCAGCTTTTTTGATATATAATTCATATTCACCTGTTTTATCACTCCAGTAAGCTAAATTTTTACCATCTGGTGACCACGCAGGATAAATTTCATTTACGCCGGATGACTGTGTAAGATTTTTTGTAAAACCATGTTTTACAGGAACTGTAAACATTTCACCTCTGGCATTAAACACAACTCTTTTACCATCAGGAGAAATTGCAGAACCGCTGATTGCATTTCCTACTTTTGCCTGATAAGGTTTTAAAGTTGCAAAATCACTTACTATATCGATATTAACTTTGCTAAGTTTTTCATTTTTCAGATTTAACAAATGAATATTTCCGCCTGCTTCAAAAACTATATCAGTTTTACCAATTGCCGGAAAAGTAACATCGAAATTTTTGAAAAATGTAACCTGAGTATATTTTTTAGTGTTTTTATTGTATTTCCAGATATTTGATCTTTGCATTTCACCACGGTCTGAAAGGAAATAAATAAAATCTCCGTACCACATCGGGTGACCGTCAACAGCATCATTATCTGAAATATTTTCAGATGAGAAATCTTTTAAATCGAAAAGGAAAATTTCAGAAGCACCGCCGCCGCGATATCTTTTCCAGGTTCTGAAATCTCTTGTTTCAGGCATATATGCAATTTTTTTCATATCAGGTGAATAAGCACCAAATGAACCATAAGGTATTGGTAATTTTTCTGCCATTCCCCCTTTTAAGCTCATAGTATAAAGCTGGTCAAATCTTGTACTGCCGCTTTCTCTGACAGAAGCAAATAAAATGCTTTTACCGTCAGGAGTCCAGTTAACAACTCTGTCAGGATAAGGATGATAAGTTAATCTTGTAACTTCACCACCCATTAAAGGAATTGTGTAAACATCTGTATTTCCGTCATAATTTCCACTGAAAGCAATAGTTTTGCCGTCAGGAGAAAAACGAGGAAAAGATTCTTCCCCTTTTGGTGAACTCAGTCTCTGAGCAACACCTCCGGTTTTAGATACAATCCAGATATCGCCGGCATATACAAATGTGATGTGAGTTTCGGAAACATCAGGTTGTCTTAACATTTTTCCGTCAACCTGAGCAGAAACACTTACTGAAGCCATCAACATTATAAACAGCGAGAGCAACATTTTTTTCATAAAATCTCCCCAATTTGTAATTTGATTTAATTGAACAAATAATTATCGACTGATCTTAAATAATTTATATTTCCCTGCCTGTATTATTTTAGTTTAAAACAATACAACTTGTTAATAGACGGTTTAAATTAAAAAAAGTTCAAAAACAAAATTTTCTGTTTTTGAACTTTATAATCGAATGAGGAACAGTAATGGAGAATCTTACGGGGAAATCTAAACTTTTTCCATCTCCTTGGGAATTGTATATGTAAACACACTCCCTTTATCAATTTCGCTTTCGGCGTAAATTACACCCTTATGTTTTTTAACAAACTCTTCGCATAAAATTAATCCAACACCGGTTCCTTTTTCATCTTCGGTTCCGAGCGTGGTATTATAGACTTCTATTTTAAACAAACTGTCTAACGCGTTTTTATCCATCCCGACTCCGCTGTCGGAAACAGAGATTTTATGTTCAGCTTCGGTTTCTTCACACCAGACTTTAACCTCGCCTCCTCTTGGTGTAAATTTTATTGCGTTTGAAAGAAGGTTTCGGAGTACTGTCATATTCATATTAACATCGCCAAAAAGAAGGATTTCCTGATGAATTTCGTTTGTTAATCTTATCTCTTTGCCAAGCGCATTGTTTTCAAAAAGATCAAAAAGATCATCCACAAGATTGTAAAGATCAAATTTTTCAGGATTGAAATCCATTCTGCCTGTCTGTGTTTTTGCCCATTCAAGCAGACTTTCAAGCAGGTTGTAAATATTTTGTGTCTGATTATTCATTGATGAAATCCAGGTTTTTCTGGTTTCATCTTCAATTGTATCATATTCGCGATGCAGTAATTCTGTTAAGCCGAGCAGTGAAGAAAAGGGTGATTTCAAATCGTGCGAGATTATTGAGAAAAATCTATCTTTGTTGGCATTCAGTTCTATAAGTTTCTTTTCCGATTCAGCCAGTTTTTTATTAAGAAGAACTGTGTTAAAAGTTACTTCTTCCATTTTTGCGTGAGCACCTGCCAGTTCTCTGTTATTTTCTTCCAGACGCTTTTCAAGTGTTTTCTGCTGTGTAATATCTCCAAATGTAAATACATAACCTGTTATTTCATCAAAAACCATTTGCGGTTTAATACAAAGTTTGAAAATTTTTCCGTTTTTCAGTTCAATTATCCTGTTATTAAAATTTCCTTTAAATTCGGCTTTATCAGTCTCGATATATTTTTCCAGCTCGTCGGAATTTTTAACATTTTCCACCATAAAAGATTTTATATAACTGCTTTCCAATGGTCCGTCGTCCTGAACTTCAAGTCCCCACATATCAATAAATCGCTGATTGGATCTTACAATTCTGTTTTTACTGTTTATCACCATCACACCGTCGGCAGTGGCTTCGAGAGTTGCGTTAATGAGTGACTGGCGTTTAACAAGCTTATATTTGTAATCATTTATTTCCAGAAACAGTTTCACTTTGCCAAGAAGAATTTCAGAAT